>CAJBPC010000030.1 GCA_903957405.1 uncultured bacterium
AAAAAGGGTTACACATCGTGTAACCCTTTGATTATCAGGCTCCTCAGACTGGACTTGAACCAGTGACCCTCTGATTAACAGTCAGATGCTCTAACCAACTGAGCTACTGAGGAATCTCCCTTGCGGGTCGCAAAAATAGGTAATTTCTATAGAATCTAAAAAGGATTCTGTCTCATTTTTCTTGAATCTTGTCAATCTGCTATGGAATGCCTTCGGGTCGCAGTTCATAGAGGACTGCTTTGGGCATGCTCTCTTCTCTTTTAGCCGGATTCAAAAACGAAAGCTTCAACCGAGTGATCTTTTGGTTGGGCGTGCTGATCACTGCCCGTGCCCTCGGATACTGCATCCGGAGCGTGTCACCCGAATTTTCAGTCGTATAAAGCCGCAGTGTTCTTCCTTTTGATAGTTCTCTGGAGATGCCCGCACTGTCTATCACGGGCGTAAACCTTTGCGTGTAAAAGTCCAATGACCGAACAACCTTGCCGTAGAGATAAACCGAACCGGTATCAATGCCTTGCGCTTTAATGAGGCCGGCCATCGTACTGCCTCCCTGGTACTTGCTGATAGTCGGATAGAAATGTGTGTTCAGGACAAAATTCACCAACAGGGCAGCTGTAGCGGTTAGCAATACCACACGGTCTGCCATTCCACCCCTATCTTGACGCCACAATTGCCATAATGATACGCTGATTCCTAAGATGCCCAATGCCACCCAGGGACTTTTAAGCGGGAAACTCCAGAAAATAATGAGCATCAGTACACACAAAAGGATCGCGATGATTCCTTTTTGTACCCTATAAATTTGGCGGATGGTCTTTGACCGGCCATTTTCCCGCAGTTGCCATAGCCATGCCGCGCTGAAGATGGACATCAGCGGAAACAGGATATTGAGATAGTGCGGCAGCTTGAATTTGGCAAATGACATGAGGATGAAGATGGCCCATACACCCGCGAAGCTTAGCTGCTCCCGGCTGAAAAAGGAAGCAAAACGGGTTTTCCAAAGCTCCTTACCCCTGCTGAAGACACCCGTTACCAGTAGCACAGTCCAGGGAAGAAAAGCCCACAGGATGGTGTGGAAAAAAAAGCTGAATTCCGGACTCGCCACCAGGTTTCGGTTCCCTGAAAAGCGATCCACGCTGTGCGACCAAAGCAGGAATTTCACCCCGGAATTGCCATAGCTGCCGTTGACGAGTTTTTCCGGATGCATATCGAACTGCAGATAATATGCATATAAAAAGGGGGAGAGTCCGGCAAGGAATATCAGTATCGCTGCCGGCCATTTCCAATTGAAGATACCCTGCCAGTCTTTTTTTCCGATGAGGTAGAAAAAAATCACGCTGCCTGCCACAACTGCCGCTATCAGCCCTTTCGATGCCACGGCCAATGCGAGGAAAAGGAATCCGGCGATGAGCGGCGGCCATTTGCGAGTGTCTGCAAAAACGACCAGCTGCCAGATGGACAGCAGTGTGAATGATGTCAGCAGGGAGTCTGTGCGCACATCGTGGTTTGCGAGCATGATCGCCTGGGATGTGATGAATATCAGGGAAGCCCACCGTCCCACTTCCTTGTTATACAATCTTGAGCCGAGTTTTGCGATGCCGTAGGCTGCTAAAAGTGTCGACAACACCGAGAAAAATCGCATCCCGAGATGCCCTAAACCGAAAATCTTATACCCTGCCATGGCAGACCAATAAACCAAATGCGGTTTATCGAGATAGTCGTACCATGCTCCACCCACATAATGCCGGTTGAGGATGGTCAGCCAGTCATTCCGCTGGTACATCGACATCGAGATCGTGCCTATCTGAGCGGCATCGTAATCCATCAGCGGAGGCATGACCAGCCCGAAAGTGAGGACCATCAAGGCAATGGCCCAGACAATCCGGTATGATGTATTTGTATTCATTCGTGTAGGCTTCCGGCAAAGGTAGGTATTCGAATAAGGGAAAAAAGAGGGCTTGTATTGCCCCGGAGACGAAATGTTTATTCAGATAAAAATGTCCTCTCAGAGATGCATTGCCCCATGATCCGTTAACATCTTTTTTCCGGGAAAAGCTGGAAGTTCCGTCCCTCCGGTCTGATGCAATCCTGATGGAAGGGTTACAGCGCCTGCCGCATGCAAATCCATTGGATCAGGTATCTGTCTTTTTGAGGAGCAGCTGACCCCGTCGATGATAATTCCTTTCGTCAGAGGGGTTTTTGAAATTGGATCTGACAGGATCTTATCCGAATATGCCAGGTACTTCGATGCCTACGTGGAGGCCCGTTTCGTCCATGCGCATCGGGTAGGTTTTCAGGTGGTAACCTTCTCCGCTGGTGTTTCTGCCCTTTATGCTATCGAAACGATAGCGGTGCAATGGACAAACCACATTTCCAAGCGCGTCGATCCATCCATTGGCCATGATTCCTCCTGCATGTGGACAGGTGTATGCAAACGCCCGATAATTGCCTTCATGCTTTGCCACGCACAGCTTCTTGCCTCCTGCCTCGGCTACTGCAATGCCGTTCGCCTGCCAGGAGAGCAGTTGTGGGTCTGTCGCCAGCAGGTGCCATGTGTAGGATTTTCCCGCCACGCTGTTTGTTGAAAATTAATGGAATTCCATCTTGTAAGGATACCGGATCTTGTACATTTCGCGGACCTTTTCCAGAATGGTCTGCCGGAGGATATCTATATTCTTCCTTTCGGTAGCGGAGATGAATACGCAGTTTCCGTTGGTTTCGTTTTCCCAGCGGGCATGCAGATCTTTCAGCATTTGTTCTTTCACTTCAGGATCGAGCCACTCGTCGAAGGTATTGCGCTCGTACATGTCCATTTTATTGAAGATGCAGATCACCGGTTTTTCATGGCATTGCATTGATGTGAGGGTCTCCTGAACCACATGCATCTGTTCTTCGTATTGTGGATGTGAAATGTCTATCACATGCAGCAGGACATCACTCTCTTTCACTTCGTCGAGTGTGCTTTTGAAGCTTTCCACCAGGTGGTGAGGAAGCTTTCGGATGAAGCCGACTGTATCGCTAATGAGGAAAGGCGTGTTTTCGTAGACGACCTTTCTGGTGGTCGTATCCAGGGTTGCGAAGAGTTTGTTCTCCGCGAGCACGTCACTTTTGGTGATGAGGTTCATGAGGGTTGACTTGCCGACGTTGGTGTATCCCACCAATGCAATGCGAATGAATTCTCCTCTTTCCTTTCTTTGCGTGAATGCCTGTCTGTCGATTTCTTTCAGTCGTCTCCGGAGAAGGGAAATCTTTTCCCTTACGATCCTTCTGTCAGTCTCTATCTCTGATTCACCCGGTCCGCGCGTACCAATGCCGCCCCCCAGCCTTTCCAGGTGTTTCCACATGCCTCGCAGACGGGGGAGAATATATTGGTATTGAGCCAGCTCCACTTGTGCACGGGCCTGCGCCGTCTTGGCTCTGCGGGCGAAGATGTCCAGGATAAGGTCGCTTCGGTCGATCGTCTTGATGTCGAGGACTTTCTCCAGGTTGGATATCTGCGCTCCTGTCAGCTCATCATCGAATATGGCGACTTTGATGTCTTTGCCCTGGATATACTGCCGGATCTCATCGACTTTTCCTTTTCCTATATAGGTCTTGCTGTCGGGATGACCCAGTTTCTGCGTGAATCTTTTCACCGGCACGGCTCCCGCCGTCTCCGCCAGAAAGGCCAGTTCGTCCATGTACTCAGTTACCAGCCTGTCCGGTTGGCCTTTGTGGATGACGCCGATCAGCACGGCTTTTTCCTCATCCTGGAAAATCTGTTTTTTATCTATCAAGCAAGGTGTTTTAAAGAGTAAAAGTAGAAAAAGAAAAGTCAAAAGCGTGCCAGCGGACAATCACTTTTGACTTATGATCTTCTACTTTTATTTGTTTAGAGTCCGCTAAGGCAAATTCCTGCCGTGAATGGCCTCACTTTAGGGCCTTGACCTTCACGGAACAACTGGGTAACGGAATAAGTACCAAACAAGGAGAAATTGCCGTATCCCACTCTTATGGTGCCTACTACACGTACGTTATTGAGGTATTTCTTGTCTTTTTCTTTGGCCACATAGCCCCCGAAACCATTGACATCGCGATCGACTTTTGCCTTTGTATGGGCATCTATTGGCAAACCCACTTTCGTGCCGATGGCGAATTTGAAGCTTTTATTCATATTCTCGGGGTTGCTCGAGTAGCGAAGCTCCAGAGGTGCTTCCACGTATCCACTCACCATTTTGTATTTCTTGTATTGGGTGATGGTGTCTTTACGAAACAAAGCCTGGTTCCGGTTTTTTAGGTCTATCGTAGTGTTTTTAAAGAAAATATTGTCTGTACCCACGCCCACACCAATGCCCACGCTCAGCTTGGCATTTGATTTAAACGGGAAGTCGAACAGGAAGTATGCGTTAAAAGATCGCGAGAAACCCGACGTGACGATGCTGTCGGGTTTGGGAGCCCAACCGGAGTAACCGAATTGGAACATCAGGTGGTCGGAAGAACGTTTGCTTAAGTCGACCTTTGCCCAGTCCTTTTTCGTTTCGCTGGGTTTATTTTCCAACTGGGCCATGGCGGGAGTGATGGCGGAAAAGATCAGACAGGCGGTCAGGAATCGCTTCATACAGTAAATTAAAGGTCAAATCTATCCCGCCCCGGGTTAATGAAAGGTTAAGGTTACAAAAAATGCTCACAGTGTCGACCGTGAGCAGGATCTGCACTAACCTTTCAGGACGAAGAATGTGGACCCACCAGGGCTTGAACCTGGGACCCTCTGATTATGAGTCAGATGCTCTAACCAACTGAGCTATAGGTCCAAAGCATGCGGAGAAAGATCCCCTTTCATGCCAACGGCTGCAAAAATAAAGAAAAAAGCATGGAACTGCGTAATTTACACCCGGCCAAATAGCGATCCTTTTTGATTTTACATAGGATTGAAGAACTGATGGCCCAGAACGGCATGAAAAAACCGACAGCTGTCATATTCGATTTTGGTGGAGTACTGCTGAACCTCGACCTGAAAAAGACCCTCCTGGCATTCGAATCGCTGGGGATTCCGCATTTCGAAGATCTTTTCAATCTTTACAAGTCGACCGCTCTTTTCGATGATCTGGAGATCGGAAAGGTCACGCCTGCACAGTTCATGGATAACTTACGAAGGGAGACGGAGCTTGAATTGTCGGATGACCAGATCACCGAGGCCTGGAATGCTTTGCTGATGGATTTTCGGACGGAGAGCCTTCATTTCGTCGCCCGACTTAAAACCCAGATTCCGGCCTACTTGTACAGCAACACCAACATCATCCATTACGAGTGTTTCCAGGAAAGGATCAGGGAGGTGACACCGTTTTCGCACCTCAATGAACTTTTCCACCGGGCTTATTATTCCCATGAAATCGGTATGAGAAAACCCCATCCGGAGGGATTTCTCCATATTATACAGGAGAACGCACTGGATGCATCCTCCACTTTGTTTGTGGATGACAATGCAGACAATATCGAAGGGGCGAAATCAGTAGGCCTTTTAACGCATCATTTGCAGCCGGATGAGCGGGTGGAGCAGGTATTGTCTTGGCTCGTCAATCAGGACATGCCGCGTTAGTTTTCATTTGATTTCTTCCACATCCAAATAATCTCCATCGTTGGCCTTATATGCCTTCGACGCGGAAGGGGGTTTGCCCTGCATGAAATCATCCTGCACCTGTTCCTTTTCTACCCGTTGTTTCATGTCCCGAAACTGACGGCGGACCTGTCGGGTGGTTTTGAATACCGGAATGATGATGTCGAAAACCAGCTTGATCAGCAGGTAGAGGGAAATGGTCGTTAAGATGAATCTCCACATGATCATGCAAAATTAAACCATCTCTATAAAAAAGTCTTTCATATGCCGCATATTTCGGAATTCAAGTATCCTCTTTGGTTTTTCGCCTGACACGGCGGATGACGTTTCCAGCACCATCCGCCAATTTTGTAAGAAGGCTGATCAGTCCGTCTTGCAGTTTTTCGCTTTCCAGCAGCCTCAAAGCGACGTCTCCGGCCAGTCCTGCGGGTTGTACGGCCCTTGCCGAACCCAGGATGGAGCGTATTGCCATGGATCGGTAGTTTTCTTTGAGGAAGTCCATATTTTTGTCGAAGGCCCTTTCGATCTCCAGGGCGCGCAGCTTTTTTCGGTATATCTCCTTTTCAAGCCGATCCAAGTTGCTGATTCGTTTTCCTGCCATGTTGTTTAGTTTGTGTCGGTTTCTTCTTCCTCGTTTTCCGGGATGGATTCATTTATGAACAGGCGGATCATGGGATTTTGAAAGAGTGGCCGCCGGAAGATGATTGTCAGGATCAGCAGCAGTGCAAACAATCCGGCTGCGGAAGTAAAACCCGCGACATTGCTGCCGGTAAGGTCCGATATCCAGAAGGCAAAAGCGATGCCTAAAAAAAACAGGATGAAAAGGGATAAAAGTATCACGATCAATCCGACCATGACGAGGCTGAACGATCGGGATAGCATCCTTACCCCCTGCAGTCTGATCAAGTCCATCCTGATCTCGATGTATTCTTTCAGCAGGTCCTTATTGTCTCGGTAGAAAGTTGAGAATTTATCTTTGTCGTACATGTTTTTCAATTCAACACAATTTAGACCGATAACGGCTTATAGGACATGACCACCGTCAGGAATAAATTTTTTTGTAATCTCCATTTTCTTTAGTTTCGCATTGGAAATTGATTGAAAGGAAGGGAACGGGGTCGTTCCCTTATTTTTTTACCGGACATGAACAAGGAAGATCAGATACAGGCGGTTGCGGCAATATTGGAGAATCTTCTTCAGGAGAATCCTGAATATTTCATAGTTGATATCAGTATTCGCCCCGTGCATAATATAAAGGTATTTTTGGATGCGGATACGGGTGTGGTGATCGAGAAATGCGTGGGGTACAATAGAAAGCTGTACCGGGCCATTGTGGAGAGCGGCCTTTTCCCGGATGGAGAATTTTCGTTGGAGGTTTCTTCACCCGGACTTGAAGAGCCCTTGAAAATGCATCGGCAGTACGTCAAGAATTTGGGCCGCATGGTGGAAGTGACGCCTGTTGAAGGCCCAGTGATGACAGGGATCTTGACCGGTGTGTTGGAAGACAGCATCACATTGACAGAGGAAAAAGGCAAAGGCAAGAAGAAGGAGGTGACGGAACACGTCATACTTTTTCAAAATATAAAATCTACTAAAATCCAGATTGTAATCTAACATCCCATATCCGGGGCCTTCGTGCAAGGCAGGAGAAAGGAGCTAAAGCTAGAGTTATGGCAAGTATAAACCTTATCGAGTCATTCCAGGATTTTAAAGAAGCGGAGAACATCGACAGGCCGACAATGATGAAGGTGCTGGAAGATGTGTTCAAGACACTTCTCCGGAAGAAATACGGGTCCGACGAGAATTTCGACGTCATCGTCAATACGGAGAAAGGTGACCTTGAGATCATGCGGCACAGGACGATCGTGGATAACGGGAATGTCGAGGATCCATTGGCTGAGATTGAATACAGCGAGGCCATCAAGCAGGATTCCACTTACGAGGTCGGGGAGGATTGTTACGAACCGGTTGACATACTGGATTTTGGGCGCAGGGCAATACTGGCTGCAAAACAAACGCTCGCAAGTCGTATCGGAGACCTTAAGAAGAACAGTCTGGTAAAAAAATACGGGGATCGGGTAGGTGAGATCATCAGTGCCGAAGTATATCAGGTCTGGAAGAAAGAAGTTCTTTTGCTAGACGAGGACGGCAATGAGATCATCCTGCCGAAGAGTGAGCAGATTCCGTCTGACTACTTCAAAAAAGGAGAAAGCATCCGTGCGGTGGTGAAGAAGGTGGAGATGAAGAATAACAACCCGGTGATCGTACTATCCCGCACCCACCCGTCGTTCCTTGCCAAACTCCTGGAGATAGAAGTCCCTGAGATTTTCGACGGACTCATCGTCATCCGGAAGATCGTTCGGGAGCCGGGTGAGCGGGCAAAGGTCGCCGTAGAGAGCTATGATGACCGGATCGATCCGGTGGGAGCCTGTGTCGGTATGAAGGGCAGCCGTATCCATGGTATTGTACGGGAACTGAAGAATGAGAATATCGATGTCATCAATTGGACCACCAACGTTCAGTTGCTGATCCAGCGGTCACTCACTCCCGCGAAAATCAGCCGGATGAATCTTGACAACGAAAACATGACGGCTGAGGTATTTGTGTCACCCGAGCAGGTATCTCTGGCAATCGGCAAGAGGGGTGTGAACATCAAGCTGGCCGAGGACCTCACGGGATACGATATCGATGTGTATCGTGACAACGAAGGCGAGGATCTTAGTGAATTCGACATTGACCTCGATGAATTCAGTGATGAGATCGAGCCGTGGATCATCGAAGAGTTGAAGCGCGTCGGTTGTGATACGGGTCGTAGTGTGCTGGCACTGAGTGCGGATGAGTTGGAGCGGAGGACGGACCTGGAGAAGGAGACGATCGTTGAGTTGAGGAAGGTGCTGGAGGAAGAGTTCAGCAAAGGTTGAACCGTAACTGGTCATTGGAAACTGGTCGTTGCGCAGCATAGACCAATTTTGAGATACATAGGTTTGCGAAACTAAAACACAGCTAGTTGCTGTAGGAGGCTAAATGTCAGAATTAAACACACCACGCTTGATGGCTGCGGCCAAGGAGTTCAACATCGGTAAAGAAACGTTGGTGGATTTCCTTGCGACCAAGGGTTTCAGCCGCGATGACCTTAAGCCGTCGTCCAAGTTGACGGAGGACATGTATCGTTCCCTTCAGCAGGAATTCTCATCCGACAAGGCAGCTAAGGCAAAGATGGATGCGATCGAGATTCCCAAGGGAACACCCATTGATGCCAAGAAGAAGAAGGACGAGGAAGAGATTTCTTTCCGTAAGGATGCCAAGAAGAAGGCGCTAGTGGCGGAAGTCACGGAAACGCCTGCTGTTCCGGAACTGCTTCCGGTAGTTGAATTGCCTTCTATTCCTGAACCACCGGAACTGCCTGAAGTCCAGCCAGCACCTGTGGAGCCCGAGGTTGTTGAAGTCAAGGAGGAGCCTGCTCCGGAACCTGTCTTCGAAGAGCCGAAGGTTGAAGAAAATCTCAGGATTGAAGCGCCGGAATTGGAAGGTCCTAAGGTCATTGCCAAGATAGACCTTGATGCGATCGATTCTTCTACCCGTCCGAAAAAATCAGCAACCAAAAAGCCCAAATTTGAACCGGAAGCGCCGGTGCCTGTGGAGGAGAAAGTTCCTGAACCAGTAGAGGAAAGGGTTGTTGAAGCACCTGTTGAGGTGCCAGCTGTGGTGGTTGAAAAACCTGCTCCACCTGAACCTGTAGTCCCCGAGCGTGAAACGATGAAGATAGAGGCGCCGGAATTGGAAGGTCCCAAGATCATTGGAAGGATAGAACTCCCTGTGGAGACGGACGTACGCTCGAAAGGCATGGATGAGAAGCGCCGTCGCAAGCGCATCCCGATTGAGAAAATAGATGCTCCCCGTCCGGCGATACAAAAGCCCGGTGCGCCCACAAAAGCCGTCCAGACCCCGAAGCCGGGTCAGGGTGGCGGCGGCAGATTCACGCCAACAAGACAGGGTGAACAACGCGAGGTCAAGGAAATCGACGAAAAAGAAATCCAGAAG
>CAJBPC010000031.1 GCA_903957405.1 uncultured bacterium
GATCGCTCCGGACCTCTCACCAGCACAACTCGATGACATCATCACCCTGGCGGGGGAAGTGAAGTTGGATGGGTTGGTGGCAGCCAATACCACCATTTCAAGGTCTGTACTCTCCGATGCATCAAAGAAAAAAGCAACGGAGATCGGTGCAGGCGGACTGAGTGGTGCGCCATTGTTGCACAGGTCTTCGGAAATCCTGCAACATATCACCGAAAAATCCGGTGGCCGCCTGCCAGTCATTGCAAGCGGCGGGATATTTTCGGGTGCCGATGCCCTTGAAAAGCTATCCGCAGGTGCGGTACTGGTGCAGATCTGGACGGGATTTGTATATGAGGGACCGATGGCTGCCGCAAGAATCTGTAAAACGATACTACGATCGATATAACCGTTTTTAAAATAGAACAATTAGATCCCACATGGAACATTTGATGAATATTGACGCGCTGATCAGCCTGATAACCCTGGCATTGCTCGAAATCGTACTTGGCATCGACAACGTGATATTCGTTTCGATCCTAATGGGTCGACTCCCGCAGAAAAGCCGCAAGAAAGCCCGTCAGATCTGGATGATCGCTGGCATTACCGTGAGGATCATGCTCCTGCTGGCCCTGGGGTGGTTGGTCAAGAACGGGAATCGCGAACTCTTCGGCCTCAACTGGAATGATGAACATTTCGGATTCAACCTGCGCAATATCATCATGTTCGCGGGCGGATTGTTCCTGCTCTATAAAACGGTCAAGGAGATACACGCCAAATTAGAAGGGGAAGAGCTCGGGACGGAAGGCGTCTCCCGTGGCAGTGCCGCCGCATTCGGCGCCATTATCGGGCAGATCATCCTGATCGACATGATATTCTCCTTCGACAGCATCATCACAGCCGTCGGAATGGCAAAACATGTGGAGATCATGATGGTCGCAGTGGTGATCGCCATGGTGATCATGTTCTTCTTCTCTGAGAATATCTCCACATTCATCCATAAACACCCGACCCTGAAGATGCTCGCACTTTCATTTCTGTTGATGGTCGGCTTCAGCCTGTTCTTCGAGGGCCTCGAGCCGATCCACGGCAGCCATATCGACAAGGCGTACATCTATGTGGCCATGGCTTTTTCCTTCACGGTGGAGCTGCTGAACATGCGGATGCGGAAGAAGGAAGCAAAAAGAAACCCGGTTGAACTGCGGGAACCAAAGATTCTGCCAAAAAAGGATGCTTGACCCGTTCATCATTCCATACGCACCGTATGTAAGGGGAAACTATACGCAGATCAATGCTGCGGCCACCACACCGGCCGTCTCGGTCCGCAAACGATTCTCCCCCAGTCCCACGGCCCTGAAACCGGAGGATAACGCCGAGCTGATTTCCTTTTCCGTGAAATCCCCTTCAGGACCGATGAGCAGGAGGGATGTCGCTCCGCTGGTGTGCAGCGACCGCAAGGGCTCCGTGCCGTTGGGCAGACAATGCGCGATGAAACGATCCTCCTGTACGGCCACCGCAAGAAGTTCGTCGAAAGTGACGGGGTCTTTCACCTCTGTCAGCCAAGCCTGCCGTGACTGGAGCATGGCACTCATGGCTATGGAATGGAGCCTGTCCATACGCACATGTCCGCGCTCCGTACGATGACAGATCATCGGCACCAGGGCATGCACACCGATCTCACAGACTTTCTCGAGCATCCATTCAAACCGGGATGGGTTCTTTAGAAGGGAGACCGCTAGCGTCATGGGTTTCCGGCTATCCGCAATATTGGCAATATCCAGTATCTCGATCCGGCAGTGTTTTTTATGGGCATCTGTGATCCTTGCGGAGGCCATCGTTCCTTTGCCATTCACAACCCTTAGCGGCTCCCCCTCCCGCATGCGCAGGACCGACACGATGTGCCGGGAGGATTCCTCCGGGAAGACCGTATCCCCTCCGGAGGGAATGTCGTTTAGATGGAAAAATGGGATATCCATGGTATTTTGACTATTCATATACCGCCACCATCACGCCTTCTGATGATGGGATGGAAGGAAGGACGCGAGTGCGTCCGTTATAATACAAGCGGATGGCTTTTTCGGTTGATGCAGGAAGGAACATGTCAGCCCCATTCATAAATGGTGCACCGCCGAATAGCGGAATCGGTGTACCGGTCCCGGCACCATCCTTGCCCGCGTCGTACAGGAACATCGCGATGCAAGTCTTCTGGGGCGGAGTGAGTACATCCGACGACAAGACCGTCCCGTTGCAATTCAAGGTATCCCTTCCCGTTATGATGGCACCGTTTGCCGCGAAGACAGCGAGTGCGGAACTCCCCGGATCGACGGGCAGGCCCGCAAGAAGCATGGCTGCCATACCGGTCGATGGCAGAGACCGGAGGTACAGGAACCTGTTATGATAGCGGAACGGCTCCAGGAAATAATGCACTACCCTGCCTTTACCGGGCTTCAGCACGAATTCGTAGGCGGTGAAAGGATTCGCCCGAAAACCCGACCAGCGCCCAGAAGTGTCCGTCGTACCGGTCCATTCAGGATGGTTGCCTTTTCGCCTGCCGGTGATCGTATCATGAACCCAGACCTCGACCCGGCACAGCTTGAGGGGAGTGTTTTCCCCCAGCACGAGGGCCACGCCGGAGACCTCGTACGCCCGTGCAGGTTTGAGGACAGTGTGGGGTTTTTGCCGGGGCTGCAGAAATCCGAAAATCGCACGGAAACTTTCCTCGCTGGTCACCACTTGCAAGTGGTCGTTATCTGTTTGCCTGACATTCTCCGCACCCGGAATATCCCCCGCCCGGGCTGCTATCCTATCCGCCTTGCTGTAGATATTCATGGTAGGAACTCCGCCCGGCTGACCTGCCAGCGGGCTGCTGCCGATATGTACATAGCGGGACACAAACACCGCCCGGTCAGGCCTTGACAAATAACGGCTGCAAACGCCCCCTCCGGCGGAATGCGCTACCAGATCGACCTTTACAGCCCCGGTTGATGCCAATACGCGCCGGATGAAGACCTCCAGCAATGAATCTGAAGGAGATTGCCGATTCAGGCTGTTCCAGTCAAATGCATAAATCTGTGACGGGCAATATCCATTGGCCTCCAATCGCTGGGCCTGCAGGGCCCAATTATCTCCTGAACCCAGGAATCCGTGCACAAAAACCACCGGAAGCCTCGCAGGGTCACAGGGTATTTTTGATTGCGCACAAAGGGCTGAAGACAAGCTGACGAAAAACCACGACAGGAACATACATCTTTTCATAACGGCAAACTTAGGATGGTAGGGGCTATTCCAAATCGATCAGAAAGGCGCGTCTTCTTCCCCAATGTCTATGTCGTTCATCCGGCTGCCTTTCTGGATATACAGACGCGGGTTGTCGTCATCGGGTATGCGCTTCATAGTTCCCTGCGACTTACCCAATACGCCGCCCTCGTCGTTTTCTTCGAGCTCTATGAATTTTTGTATGTGCAACAAAGCCCGAAGCTTTATGTTTTCCAGTGAACCGTTCCTGTGTTTGGCGATCCGTACATGGGTTTCTCCCTTGTTGCTTTCACCGAACTCATTGGCGGAGATATCATAGTATTCCGGCCGGTAAAGGAACATCACCATATCCGCATCCTGTTCGATCGCTCCGGATTCGCGAAGGTCACTCAGCATGGGAATTTTCGCTCCATCCTTCCTTTTCTCCACCTCCCGGCTCAACTGACTCAATGCTATGATCGGCACCTGCAATTCTTTCGCAAGACCCTTCAGATTGCGCGAGATCGTACTGATCTCCTGCTCGC
Source organism: uncultured bacterium (assembly GCA_903957405.1). Classification (GTDB taxonomy): domain Bacteria; phylum Bacteroidota; class Bacteroidia; order Chitinophagales; family Chitinophagaceae; genus Pollutibacter. Next base: position 3,756 of record CAJBPC010000031.1, read on the forward strand.
GATTGCTGTTTTTATTATCTCCGCCACCGGTCATCAACTGCAGATAATCGATGATGATCAGTCCGATGTTGTGCTTGCTCTTCAGCCTCCGGCATTTAGCGCGTAGCTCAAAAATATTCAACGCTGCTGTGTCATCAATGAACATAGGCGCCTTGGTCAATCGCTGGATGCCTTTTTTATAAAGCTGCTGCATCTCGTGTTCCTCCAGTCTGCCGCGGGCGATCTTTTCAAGCCATATCTCGCTCTCCGCAGAGAGCATACGCTGGACAAGCTGACTGGAGCTCATCTCCAGACTGAACATTGCCACACCGGTGGGTTTTGTGGGATGAAGCGCAGCATTCCGTGCCAGGTTGAGGGCAAAAGCCGTTTTACCGACCGAAGGCCTTGCCGCCAAAATGATCAGATCAGAATTCTGCCAACCGAACGTCACCTGATCCAGTTTTGGATAGCCACTCGGAACACCCGTCACATCCTCTTGACGGCTGCGCATATCATCTATCCGCTTGATGGTGTTCATCAGCACCATGTCGATCGAATCGAAATTCTTGCGCAGGTGATTGTTGGTGATGTTGAAAAGCTTACTCTCTGCATCGTCCAGCAGGTCGAACACATCGATCGAATCTTCGTAGGCATCCGTGATGATCTCTCCGCTCATACGGATCAACTCACGCTGGATGAACTTCTGAAGGATGAGTCGCGAATGCGCTTCGATGTTGGCGGAAGAAACAACCGAGTTGGTGAGTTTTGATATGTAATAAGCCCCGCCGACGATGTCGAGCTCCTGACGGAATTTCAACTCTTCCACCACCGTCAACAGATCTATGGGCATGGATTTGTTCGCGAGCGACATCATGGATGTGAAGATCCGCTGGTGCGCATCGGTGTAAAAACATTCCTGCTTGAGGATCTCCACCACAGTGTCGAATGCACCCTTCTCCAACATGACCGCACCCAGGACGGCCTCTTCCAGTTCACGTGACTGTGGAGGGACCTTTCCGAATACCAGATTGTTCAATTCAATCGGAGCCTTCTTCCGGTTCTTCCGGTCACGGTCTTTATTGATCATTTCCATATAATACTGTTCTCCGATTTTTTTGACTCAACATTCCAGGATGACGATCTGCAGTCTTGCACATTGGATGATGCCATCCAAGCGAATGTAGGTTTGAATCCGAATTCCGGACCGCATTTTCCGTGGCATTAGTTGAACACAGGTAATCCACAGGCTTTTAGCACTTATGCCGATGGTTATCCACAATAATTCTCCTGATTTCCACAAATTAGAACAAAAACATAACGCCGAACGGATTGCTATCCACATTTCCTGTGCTAAAGTTTTCTCAAAGAATTTTTTGGAGGTGTGGATGGTTTTACATGTCTCAAGAAGGAAGGAAAAGAACCCTCCTCGGGGAAAAAACTGCCTTCGGGTAAGTTTTTCGCCATCGTCCGCAAAAGGAAGCCGGATGTTATCTTTGCCGAAATCACACGAACCGATATGGTCTTATCCTACAAATGGCTGATGGATTATCTGCCCGTGCCCGTCGAGCATGAGAAACTATCTAAAATTCTGAATGCCATCGGACTAGAGGTGGAAAGCTATGAAGCGTACGAAGAAGTCAGGGGCAGCTTGGAAGGGCTTTTGATCGGTCGGGTCATCGATACATCCCCCCACCCGAATGCCGACAAGCTGACGCTCGCAAGCGTGGATGTCGGAAGTGGCGAACCCCTGCAGATCGTTTGTGGTGCACCGAATGTGGCTCCCGGGCAGAAAGTGGTCGTCGCCCCGGTAGGTGCCACGATCCATCCGGTCGAACATCCTTCCATGACCATGCGCGTGGCAAAAATCAGGGGTGTGGAGAGCCATGGCATGCTCTGCGCGGAAGATGAGATCGGATTGGGCAGTTCCCACGCCGGCATCCTGGTTTTGCCGGAAGATGTACAGACCGGCATACCTGCTGCGGAACATTTCAAACCTTATACCGATCATATCATCAGCATTGGCCTTACCCCAAACCGGAGCGATGCATCAAGTCACCTGGGTGTGGCACGCGACATCTGTGCTTGGCTCAACCACCATGAAAAACTCGAGGCAGCCATACGCTCTCCCCTCGGCATAGCCCTTGCGCCAGGAGACGATGGACCGCCCTTTTCGGTAACGATCGAAAACCCGTCAGCGTGCATGCGGTATGCCGGTGTGAGCATCTCCGGTTTGCGTGTGGAGGAGTCTCCTGAATGGATGAAACAGCGGTTGAAAGCGATCGGACAGCGGC
>CAJBPC010000032.1 GCA_903957405.1 uncultured bacterium
CGGCTTTGTCTTGTAAATGAAACTCGTCAGGATTTTTCTTTTTTGTATGTCTTTTCCGCCTTTTGGGCCTTTTCGAAATCAAGAATGACCCCATTGATGCAGTATCGGAGGCCGGTCGGAGGCGGACCATCTTCAAATACATGCCCCAGATGCGCCTCGCAACGGCCGCATTGGACTTCAGTACGGACCATCCCGATCGTACGGTCTTCAATATAAACGATGCTTTTCGCAGTGATGGGCTCATAGAAGCTGGGCCAACCGCAGCCACTCTCGAATTTCGTGTCACTCCTGAAAAGGGCATTGCCGCAAGCGGCACAATAATAGGTGCCCTTCTCTTCAAACTTTTCGAACTTACTGGTCCAAGGCCGCTCCGTTCCTTTCATCCGAGCAATGTAAAAGACCTCGGGTGACAACATCTTTTTCCATTCAGCATCCTCTATGGACAATTTACTGGTATCCGTTCGGGAATATACGGGCGGTTTCTGCTCATTCTCCTGCATGGGAATTTTTTCTTTTTTTTGGGTTTGTTGCGAGTAGGTACAGTTCATGGTGCCAAAAGCGAGGCAGATGAACCAAATTTGCTTTGCATTCATAGGGTCTATAACAAATTTATAGGGATGAAGTTCTGAAGCTTAAATTAAAAAATCATTTTTGGTTTATATTTGGAATGCCGCAGCAAATTAGCGGAGACTTACCAACATGTTCAATCTTATCTTATTCGGACCTCCCGGCAGTGGGAAAGGCACACAGTCTGAGAAACTCATCGAGAAATTCGGATTCAAGCACCTCTCCACTGGCGATCTACTGCGGAAGGAAATTGCAGACCAGACACCTCTTGGCATGGAGGCCAAAAGCCTCATGGATAAGGGACAGTTGGTGCCGGATGAGGTCGTCATTGGGATGATCAGCGGCGCACTGGAAGCGAACAGGGATGCCAGCGGTTTCCTGTTCGACGGATTTCCCCGGACAGTTGCGCAGGCAGAAGCCCTGGATCGATTGCTGGAACTGCACAAGACCGCCATCGGCGTGCTCATAGAACTTCAGGTACCGGAAGAAGAGCTTATCACCCGAATGCTCAAACGTTCCAAAACCTCCGGAAGATCCGATGATGCAGATGAGCATGTTCAACGCAACAGGCTGGAAATCTACCGAAGAGACACTATGCCCGTGGCCGAGCATTACGCTGCATCCGCGAAATCTGTCTCCGTCGAAGGTGTCGGCAGCATTGATGAGATCTTTAATGGCATCTGCAATGTCATTGACGCTAAGATCGCAAAAGGGAACTGACAGTTTTCCCGCTCATTTAACGCCTGGAGGATCTGCCTGACGACCGAGAGGTATGAACAGCTTGCTCTCTGCATTCAAATGACGGAGCCAATAATCTTTTTGTCGCAATTCCCGGGGAATGACTGGCAATCCTCATCCGATGCATCGATCCGGGAAAGCTGTCATGGGGTTGGCGTGGAACTGAAAGCCATGGTTAAATCACTAGGTGTAACCATATGGTCCTTATGATGGCCGAATGTTTTTTCGCTGCAAGACAAAACA
>CAJBPC010000033.1 GCA_903957405.1 uncultured bacterium
CAGCCAATAATACCTTTAATATATCTGATATCATGTTTACGAGCAGACAAATGCTGAAGATGAAGACCCGCTCCCATTTGCCATTCGTGACGGCAAATGCAGTGGCGTTGATCAGCCAGAAAAAAAAGATGCTTGGGTTGAGGGTATTGATGAGAAAACCAGAAATGATTGATTTTGCATAGTCGGTGGTGCTAAGGTTCGGTATATCAGGCATTTTTTCAGTATTCAGGTCAATTTTTTTGAAGAATACATAGAATAACCCCATCCCGATCAGGAATAGTCCTCCGACATAGGCAATTGTGGATTTGAATTCAAGGATTTGTCGTACGATCTCCGTGAACATATTGCTGAGTATGACCAGGAAGATGTCGCTGAGCCATACTCCGGATACGAACGCAAATCCGCCTTTGTGTCCATTGTTGATGCTTTGTTTTAGTATCGTGAATATGACAGGACCTACCGAAAGGGTAAGGATCAAGCCAAGGCCAAGGCCTTTCCATATCGCTTCTGTCATAAAAAATTGCGGTATTAGTTTTGCCAAAGAGGCTTGGATGACAAAATACCAAAAAGCCGGTTAGCCACATCCTTCATAAAGTACCTGTCCTTATGAAAGTTTGCCAGTCTTGCAGCATTTCGCCTTTCAAAACCCGTGGGAATTTATGCTGTCCTCCTATCTTTCCTTTCAGCCTCATGAATTCCATGAAAGAACTTTCCGGGAGAACATCGAGCATTATTTCTTTTAGTGCGCTGGTCCTTTCCACGGCATAATCATCGTTCAGGACTTTGAGTTTTTCATCGATGCAACGTCTAAGGATATCCGGGTCAATATGATCATCACTTGCTACATACCAGTGATGTGCAAATAAGTTCTCAAATTTTTCACCGGCAACGGTAAATTCCGGGATCACGAGATTGAGATCATCAGAAGCCAACTGAATCGCATGATTCATATTGTCCACACTCAAGTGTTCACCAACGAGACTGAGGTAATGCTTGGTACGTCCTGTTATGATGATCTCACAATGTTCTTTGTCTGTGAATCGGATGGTATCTCCGATCATATATCGCCACGCTCCGGAGGAAGTACTCATGAGCAGTGCATAATCTTTACCTTCTTCCACTTCGTGGATCATCAGGCATTCCGGATTTTGTAGCAGGTTGCCGTCTGAATCGAAATTCTTTTCATCGAAGGGGATGAATTCCAGAAACATGTGTTCGTTTGTCACGAGCTTCATGCTGGTTGAATTTTCCCTATCCTGATAAGCGATGAAGCCTTCGGAGGCGAGGTACGTCTCGATGTATGTCAATGGTTTCGCCAATAATTTTTCAAAACCTTTTTTATAAGGTTCGAAGGCTACGCCTCCATGAACAAAAAAACTGAGTCGCGGCCATATTTCGTGGATATTGTTGAGTTTATACCGCTGAATGACCATCTCGATGCACATTTGAATCCAGGCAGGCACCCCGACAACAAATCCAATATCCCAGTTTGGGGCTTGCCTGACGATTTCTTCTAGTTTTTCATTCCAGTCTTTTGTGCGTGCAATTTTTTTTCCTGGTTTGTAGAATGGAGAAAACCAGAAAGGGACTTTCTTAGCTGTAATGCCACTCAGGTCTCCCGCATAATATCCAGGTCCTTTCTGGAGGTCAGTGCTGCCGCCAAGCATCAAAAAGCCTTTTCCGACATTCTTCCAGCTTACGCCTTCATAGGTACGAAGCGACAGAAATTGTTTGAGCATTACGATGCGATTTCCAACCATGAGGTCATTGGTCACCGGGATGTATTTGCTTGACGATTCTGAAGTGCCTGAGCTCAGTGCAAAATATTTGATCTTGCCGGGCCAGCATACGTCTGGAACCCCTTTGAGGGTTTTATGCCACCATTTTTCATGAATGCTGTTGTAATTGAAGATTGGAACAAGTTCCTGAAATTTTTTACCCGGGTGACGGTTCAGCAGGATCTCGTCAAAGAAGTATTGCTGCCCGAATTCTGTAAAGCGTGCTTTCTTCAGGAGTCTTTTCAATACCCTGATTTGCTGTCGCTTTGGCGAATTGGTAGGAAGCTTTAAGGCCCTGGCTATTGATTTTGGAAGATGTATTTCAAATATGGACATCGGTTGCAAGTTAACGCATTGTCCAAAAAAACCATAAGAACGGCAGGCTAACTATTTTATGGATTGCAGCCTATAATTGATATTGGGTGGTTGCAGCATTGTTTTAACCCGCCTTTAACTTTTGTTTATTTCACTTCCCAATGCTATAACCGCTTCCTATGATGCTTTCGGAGTCAGCCCTGCTGATGCGAATCTTAATCTGTCCGGGCAGCTGCTGCATAAGGCTAATGATATCCTTATAGGTGCAATAGTCTGGACAGAATATGGCTTCCCGTGCAGATATTCTTTTGAGCAGGTTGGTAATCCCCTGTATGGTTCCCGTTCCGGTTCCGTTTCCAGTTTTCAGCGAAATTCTACCTGGTATACCGCTTTGATTCTTAATGTGTTGTAATATATTCAGCACGCGTTTATAGTCATCAGTTGATGCTGCTACTAGAATTTGCGAGGGTTGATGCTGATCAGTGTCTGCGACATGGTATTTTTTGGACAGTATTTTTTTCTCAATGAGGGATGTTAGCCACTTAAAGGCAATAGCAAGTGCAGTAAATAGTGCTCTGATCCAGATGCCTCCATGCAAGCAGGCGGAGAAGAATCCTGCCCGCCAGCTTCCGTAGTGTTTTTGAGCAAATATCGCCATGGCACCATAGAACAACCTTACATGTTTTAGCGACCCTTTTTTAGTGCTTTCTCCTTTGAAGTGTATGATGGGAGTTTCTGCGAAGTAGTGGTTTTCAAACCCTGCCTGTTGGATCCTGAAACTCAGGTCGATGTCTTCTCCATACATAAAAAACTTTTCATCAAATCCTCCGATTTTGTCCAAAACATGTTTTGGAGCCATCATGAATGCTCCTGCAAGTACATCGGTGATGTGATTTTGTAGAGGATCCAGATGTCCCATGTGGTATCTGGAAAATCTTTTAGAATGGGGGAAGAGAGCGGAAAGGCCTGTCAATTTATAGAATGCGGCGATGGGTGTGGGGAATCCTCTTTTACTTTCCCTCAGGAAATTTCCGGTACCGTCAAGCATTCTAATACCCAGTGCACCTGCACGCTGTTCTTTTTTAAGATGTCCCATGCATCGTTGGAGACAGTCTTCGGGGATGATCGTATCCGGGTTGAGAAAGAGGATGTATTCCCCTTTGGCGATTTTAAGACCTTGATTGTTCGCTTTTGCGAATCCAATATTTTTATCGTTCCAAATAAATAGAACCATTGGGAACCGTCGTTCGAGGTATGACCTGCTTTCATCAGAAGAGGCATTGTCAACCACTATGATTTCGTGACTGAATCCTGTCGCAGATTTCGCGACGGCATGCAGGCATTGTTCAAGGAAGTACTTAACGTTGTAGTTTACAATGATTATGGATAGCCTCATTCGGCTTTCAAATTAACGTTTAATAAAAATATAATGTATAAATCATAACAATTTAAGGTCTTTTTAAACAAAAAGCGCAGAATGGCTAAATTCTGCGCTATTCAAATCAGTTAAATGATAAAAACCATACTATATTATAGTATCAAAACGCCTTTTGCTACAAATTGGAGTTCTTTTTTGGATTCTTTTATTTTTTCGATGTC
>CAJBPC010000034.1 GCA_903957405.1 uncultured bacterium
ACCCGCAGGTAGTCGAAAACGCCATAGCCGCGCTGCAGGCCGAGGTCATTCAGCGGGATGCCCGCATCCGCAAGCGGGATATAGCTTCCCTGCACATAACAAACCGGTGTATTCATCTGATGATTCTTTTGTGTGCGTCAAGGATCGCCATGACCGTAGCGACAGGCAGACCTTCCACTTTTTTGCCGGCCTTGCCGGTCGTGGTGCCAGACATGAACAGGGAGTTCAGTATGGCCTCTTCCGTCGCTTCTATCACGGCAAGAAAAAGCGGTGATACGAAATCGTCATGAAGCACGGGAACAATCCGCAGAGAGGCCGCTGGCTGATGGGAGATGCGGTGTCGGTGGAGAATGAGATCTCGTGATCCCCGCTGCCATGATGAGCGATGCCGCCCGTCCGCAGAGAATCCCCCTGCACCAGCGTCATATGCCCCACCCTCACACCGGCGACATCCGTGATGGCATTCCCTCGCCCCGCCGGCATGACCCCGATCGCAGTCCGAGTTCACGGACTGTCTTCGGTTGTGCGTGTGCGTTAGATAAACAGAGGACGGTGGGGCATATGGCCATGACTCGATGCGCATGTGTGATCACGACATCAAACTCCGCTGAAGATGGAAAATCCGCCATCCACCACCAACTGGGATCCCGTCACGAAGCGCGACGAATCGCTCAGCAGGAAGACCAGCGCACCGACGAGTTCTTCGGGCTTTCCGAAGCGTTTGAACGGGGTCTGCCGGATGACAGAGGCACCGCGATCCGTGAATGTCCCGTCAGGGTTCGTGAGCAGGTTCCGATTCTGTTCCGTGAGGAAGAATCCCGGTGTCAATGCGTTCATCCGGATCTTATCGCCGAAGCGTCGTGCGAGCTCGACGGCGAACCATTCGTTGTAGCAATCGACGCCGGCTTTTCCCATATTGTAACCCAGCACCTTCGTCACTGCGCTCTTGGAGTTCATGCTGGAGATGTTCACAATGCTGGCGGTCTCATTCTGTGCCAATGCATCTCCGAAGATCTGTGTGGGAATGATCGTTCCCCATAGGTTGAGGTCCATCACGTATCGAAGTCCCTCGATGTTCATGTTGAAGATGTCGTCGTCGGGCTGTACGACACCCTGCGGCATATTTCCACCGGCAGCATTCACAAGTCCGTCTATCTTGCCGAAGAAAGCCAATGCCTTATCTTTTGCGGCGATCAGCTGTTCTTCATTCAGCACGTCAGCCACCAGCGCAAGCGCCGAACCTCCGGCCGCATTGATCGCGGCAGCCCTTTCCTCGGCCACTTTCTCGTTCCGACCGAGGATGCCCACGGCTCCGCCGCAGGCGACGATGGCATCTATGAATGCACCACCCAATATCCCGGTACCACCGGTCACCACGACCACTTTTCCTGTCAGATCTGAAAGTCCCTGCCTGTTCATATTTATTTATTTTTGGTTATTGATCAGCTTGTTCGTGCCTGTCCTGTAAAATTAATCGTCTCCTTGTTACCGTCACCGGTATCGAAAGGAAAAAAATCCAGTCATGTCAGTTCAATAATGCCTGCTCATGCCCGCCGGATCATTTCTTTATGGCCGATTGCGCGCGGATGTATTCGGCACGTTGTGTGAGGCCCAAGAATGACGGGGGTTTCAGCTCTTTTTCCCATGCACTGATCTTTCTCCTGAGCTTTCTGACGACGGACTTTTTTTCTTGAGCGAGGTCCCTTGTCTCGGAACGGTCGGCTCCCAGATCGAAGAGTGATGCCGTATCTGCACGCAGCAACATTTTTTTTTGATCGGAGCGGATGACCGCGTAAGATCTCTGGTCGTATTGCCGCCAGAAAAGGTATGGGTGTGGGGCGTTTTTGGCTTTACCGGTCAGGAAGGGTATGAGGTCGACGCCATCGATGGCTTGCTTCGGCCTGGGCGCGTCGGGGATACCCCCCAGGATGGTGGCCAGGATGTCGAAGGTGATCACCGGACGGTCGTACACCTTACCTGTCGGGATTTTTTCCGGCCAGCGCATCGCGAAGGGTACGCGGATACCGCCTTCATACAATCCTCCTTTTTTCCCCCTCAACGAACCATTACTGCTGCCGTTATCTGCCAGTGGCCCGCCATTGTCGGATATGAACACCACCAATGTGTTTTTATCCAGTCCGGTCTCCCTGAGCTTTGCGAGCACCCTGCCGACGCCATCGTCCATGGCGCTGACCATTGCCGCATAATTCCGCCTTTTCTGGTCTTTGATATGACTGTACCGTTCCAGGTATGCAGGCGGTGCCTGTAAGGGATTATGCGGTGCATTGTAGGCCAGGTAGAGGAAGAAGGGATTCGACCTGTTCCTGTCGATGAAGGCAACCGCCTCCCGGGAGAATGCATCGGTGATGTATTCGGTTTCTGTGACGGGCTGCGTCCCACGGTTGAGCAGTGTCCGGTAGCTGCCTTCTTCGGTAAAAACCTTCATGGGATCAACGATCCTCAGGCTGTCAGGGAAATACTGATGTCCGCCACCGAGAAATCCGTAGAACTCACTGAAGCCGCGGGCCTGAGGCTGCAGGGAAGGATGTGCCCCGAGGTGCCACTTCCCGACCAGCATGCTCCGGTATCCTGCGCGCCCGAGGATATCAGCCATGGTCTCCTCTTCGCGGGACATCCCCATGCCTGCATCCGTGGGATAGTAGAGCACATTGCGTTCGTAGCCGAAACGCTGGCCGTAGCGGCCGGTGAGGAAACCGGCGCGGCTGGGGCTGCAGACGGAGAAGCTCACATATCCTGAGGAGAACATCACCCCCTCCCGCGCGATGCGGTCGATATGCGGCGTGAGGACATCCTCTGAGCCGTGAAAACCCACATCGGCATAACCCAGGTCGTCGGCGACCACGAGGACGAGATTCGGCTTTCCCTGCGCAGCGACATGGGCAGTGGACAACAAAAGAAACATGGAGGCGATGGCGAACGATGAATGTACTTTCATGTATGCGTATCCGTTATGCCTGGCCGGTCGACCATGACGAGTGATTTTTTTATATGTCAGAACAAGGTAATGATCTGTCCCGGCTCCAGCTGGAGCTTTCCGCCCCTGACAAGCCCGGAGAGTGCCGCTTTCCGGTTGGCAGAGAACTGATCGGTGACTTCCGCTTCCCTGAATCCGGAGGCATCGAAGGTGACAGACATCTTCCGGGCGGACCGGTTCATGAGGATCATCGTCCGACCGTTACCCTTTCCGAATGCAGACACCAGCAGGTCGCTGTCATCCGATGTCGCCTCTTCGCGTTGCATGCCCTTCAGCAGGTGTCGCGAATATGCCCCATAGACCCTCAGCTGGTCGGAGGATGGCTCGGGGGTGGAGTGATCGGTCCTGTTGACGCGAAAGAGGCTCCTTGTCCCATCGAAGCTGGCGTGCGGACCGTTGAGCAGTCCCCAGCAGTAAAGGATGCAGATGGCGTCCATCTTCGTGAGGTTCTTATGGTATAGCTGACCCATCTGGAACGCGATGCGATAGGAAAGATGCTGGTAGCGGGATTCATTCACGCAGAGCTCCGTCGACATGAAGGTCTTCCCCCCGACTTCTTTTTGCCATTCGGCTATCCGGATGTCGAAGCTGTCAGGGTTGATGAAAAAGTTCTGGTAGTCGTACATGTTCGCCGCGGAGTAGTCGATCGCATCCCACATCTCCTTCCGGCTCTTGAACTTCTTCAGGGCATCGATGCTTCCCTCCAGGGATGTGTGGTTATGCATGTGGATCTTCACATCCCCGAAGCCGTTTTCATCGAGCTTTCGGCGCAGGCTCGTCGTCATGGCGTACCACACATCGGCCGACTGCGCCACCTCGTTCTGGATGCCCAGGATGGCGGGCGCCTTTCCGGTTTTGGCTTTCGCCTGCCGGCAATAGTCGAGCATGGTCATGGCATATCTTTCTTCATCCACGATCCGCTTCTCCTTGCCATCCTTGTCCTTCACGAGCTTGTACATCCAGGCAGGCAGTTTCCAGAACTCGAAGACGACGATGCCGCCCATGTCCTGTATGCGTTTGTTGTATTCGAAATCCACGATCTCCCCGTTGGGATAGTTGTCGCCGTAGTAGTGGATGACTGCATCTTCCTTTTTGTCCCAGTTGCTCAGATCCGGCTTGAGCATCTGTCCGATCGGGTACTCCCGGTGTATGAGCATGTTGTACTCCCGGATAAGCTTCCACCATTTCTCTTTCCCTTCATCGCTGAGTTCTCCGTAAGCCATGACGGAGGTCGTCGCGCCGAAACCGAGGATGGTCTGAAACCGCTTTGACCTGTCGACCCGCACGGCCACCTCTTTGATGGTCGGTTTGAGGATCGCCGCCCCGTATTCTCCCCTGACACCGTCGAAAGTGATCTGGTGTCGATCCACATCTATCAGGCATTCCTGCCTTGCGATCCGCCTTCCGTTGAGGCTCAGCTCGAGCTGTAGGTCGTGGCTCATCGACACGCCGAGCTCTCGCACCGCCTCACTCACGGGAACGGATACCTGAAGCCAGACGGCGTTCGCGTATCTAGGGATGGCGGGGCTTGAAGGAACGCGTTCGCCATGCAGACCGAAAGAGTCGTAGAACCGCTGGAGGAGGGTGATCGTATCGTTCTTCACCACAACGGTGAATCCTCCGTATCGGCCGGTGAATATCCATTTGAAGGAATCCCCGTTGATGGAGATCTTGTCGAAAGAGATCTTTCGTTCAAAGATGGACGTGAGGTCATCGGACGGGTACACTCCGCGGAATTGACGGCCCACGCCCCAGATCTCGGCAGTCTCGCTCTGTATGGACCGGCTGAAGCGGGTGACTTCCTCCCATCCGGAGGCGAGAGGCTTCTGGGGATCGCCCTGACGGGCGGAGGAATCATGGTTGAAGAGAAACAAACAAGCGGAAAGGCTGATCATCCTGAGCAATGAAAGGTTCAACTCAATATGCATGGCTATCTGTGTTTATGGTAAAATTTATCAGAACATCTCTCCTATCATGACAGCGACGACCCGATGTCCGGCCTCATTGGGATGGTTCGACTGGCTCATGTATCCCTCCATGCTTTCCCCTGCGAGGGCCTTCTGGCGGAATGCCGCATAACCATCCACCAGTCCGGTCCGGTATTGGCCTGCGAGTCCCCTGATCATGGCGGCATAAGCCATCAGCGGTGCATGTTCATCTTTTATATTTTCACGGGTGTCAGGGGTGGGTGTGATCAGTACGACTTTAACACCTAATGCCTGGGCGGCTTCGATCATCCTGCTCCAGGCGGCCCTTGCCCGTTCTATGCCGATGCGTCTGTCGTTGAGGGCATAGTCGATGAACACGACATCCGGGCGCATGGTCAGCACTTGACTGGCAAAACGCTTTTGGCCATCCTCGGAGTGTTCCCCGCCGATGGCGGTGACGATCGCGTTCGTCACTGCGTGGGGATGCTTCTGTCGGATCAGCGACAACGACAACTGCGGATAGGAGGAGGAGCTGTTGACCACAGGCGTCTTGAAATATCCGGCCGGCACACTATGTCCGTGAAACACCAGGTTGACGGTTCGGTTATCGGGCCAGGTCTTGCCGAGCAGGGTGATGACCTCTCCGAGGTACGGGGCTGATTGCTGGCTGAAGGCGGCTAGCGCAGCATGTATGAGCAGGGATGTGAGTACTCCTTTCAAGCGTCGGATCAATTTTTGTGTGTGATTTTTTTCCATTTCGGCTTCCAGTCCAGCACCTGTACCATCTGGCCGGGCATTCCGGAGCCGGTCTCGCCGTTGACCTGTTCGGTTCTTTGCACGAACAGGCTCAGGATCCCTTTCCGCTGCCAGCTTGCTGCATCGTAGGATGGTTCCCATGATCCGACGGATCTGTCTGAGAGGTCAAATCCGGACCAGTTCCCCCGGAGGATGTCAGGGGTCATTACGACCGCCGGGAGGCTTCCGGATATGGCATCCCGATAGATCATGAGCACTCTGGTCTTTTCGCCTTTTGTTGAGGCGAGTACCTGAGGCCGTGAAATAGGTATCCTGCGGGAGCCGCCGCCGCTAAGGGTGAAGGGTGTCTTGCGGAGGAAGGGGATGACGGAATGCCATCCATTGGCACCGTGGTATACGATCCGGTACTGCGGTACGCTGTCTCCCGCATCCCGCCAGTATGTCGCGATGTATGGGATGCCGCCGGCATCGGCACACATGCTGGTCTGGTTGATGAGGTCGCTGCCCTGTGGGATGCGCATGGCGTATTCGGCGGATGCCGCATCGATGGGCATGTGATATGCACTGCCATCGGAACGCTGCCAGCCGGTGCCGCCGTCCACGGATCGCGCATAGCAGAGGTCATGGTTGCTTGCCACATCGGGTGTTTCGCGCCACACCCATGAAAGATGGATGGTACCTTTTGGATCGACAGCCATCTGCCAATAGGCGTTTCGCTTCCCCTCCCCATCGATCAGGTTGTCATGCATGCGGCGCCATTTCCCGGCAGCGGCGTCATACCGGTCAAGCACCAGGGTTCCGTTGCCGGATGCTCCGTTGCGGTACAGGAAAAGCAGGTCTCCACCGGGCATGTGGTAGAATTCGGGGTATGTGACCCTTGCCTCCAGACTCCCGACCATGGATTCGATGACATCCAGTTCAAGGGATAGCGGCGACCGGCTCCTTGCATAATGCAGGACACCGGAGTGATGGTCCCACGCCATGTGGAGGTGGCCCTTGCCGTCGAGTGCGATGCTGATGACATTGTGCGCATCCCTTGCCTTGCCTCGGAAAGCCGTCCGCCGGAGCTCGAAGGCACCCTTGCCGTTCCTGCGCCGGCCCAGCACGACATGCCCCAGCGTGTCATAATATGCGATGAACTGCCATCCCTTACCGGTGACTAGCGGATCGCGGCGGAAAGGCTCCGTATTTACGGAACTCGCGGCCCATCCGATGCCCGCATCAGTCGAAATGACACCTCTAGCCGCCCCGACACCGGCCTGTGCCATGAGGATGGTCGGGGTGAAGGTAACCATAACGGAAAGGCATACACGAAATATAGATCTATGTCTCATGTTCATGTCACTGTCGGATATGATCTTGCGATCAATGTCTTTTTTCTCAAAGTTTTATCAAGCTCAAGGTAGTCACTTTTTTTCCGTTCCGCACCCTCACTTGCAGGAGTCCCGGACGCATTCCCGACAGGTCGATGTCGTGCATTTCCCGGGTGAGTCTTTCTGCCTTTAGGAGTTTCCCCTGCGCGTCGTACACCTGCGCCTCTGCCCCGGCCCGAAGCCTTTCCATGTGGATGCGAACCCTGTCGGTCACGGGGTTGGGATAGGCGATGACGGCATCGTCCGCTACAGTCAGATCCCGGTTGCCGGAGGCAACACCTTCATGCAAGGGGGTGAGGATGATATCCATCATGACGGATTCATTCATGCAGGGAGAGGAATAAATCCTGCGAGATAGCATTCATAGCCACAAACCCAGCAGGAAAAATGAATATGAATACAAGTACCGGCAGAAACCTCAGGCGATGACGCATTGAACAGGATTGGTTCATATCGTGAAGGATTGGATCTATGAAAGATCGGTCAGCGTTTCTCCGTCCGTTGGTAGACCCTTACGTAGTCCACTTCGAAACGATTGGGGAATGCGGTGCCGGACGGGTCGCCACCGTTGTCTCCGCCGATGGCGAGGTTGAGCAGCATGAAATGCGGTTGTCGGAATGGATTGAAACCGCTGCCATCCCGGTTATACAAAGAATCCATTGGGGTTCGATTCAGCAACTGATCATCCACATAGAGTGCGATCTCAGTATCCGTCCAATCCATCCGCCAGACATGAAACTTGTCTGCCCAGGCCTTGCCACCCATCGAGTCGGTGCGGTAACTCTTGCCGAACCACTTTGCGGTGCGTCGGTCATCATTGAGGCATGCGATGTTCGCTAGCAGTCTGCCCCGGTAAAATTCCATGATGTCGATCTCCCCATTGGCGGGCCAGCGATGCGTGACGCCAAGGGTCCACCAGGCAGGCCACAACCCCTTGCTCACATCTATCCGTCCGCGCATCTCGAATCGTCCGTACTGCCAGGATGCCGTTTGGCGGGTGATCAGACAGGAAGATGTGTAATCAATCGTCCTGCGGCTTTTTTTCCAGTCGCGGCTGCCTTCTTCAAAATTGGGATTGGGCCTGTTTTCCTTTCTTGCCTCTATGACAAGCATGCCCTTCTCACACCACGCATTCTCCGGCTGGTACCATTGCTGTTCATGGTTGCGTACAAAGCCCCGCTCGTGATGCCATATGGATGTATCAGGCAACCCGTCACGATCGAATTCATCAGACCAGACAAGCTTGTACACGTCTTCGGAGCCGACAGGATGGCGACCGTCACCGACCCCGGACCCGGAGCTAAGGATCCCACCGAATGAGAGTACGGTAAGCAGCAGTCCCGCATTTCGAATGATATGATTCATGAGTGTTTTATATTTATATTTATTTGATATGCCGGACAGCATACTATCGAGACATCTCTTTTAAGGTAAGCGATATGCTTCATGAGGTCCGAACCCCGGCCGGCATCGCCTCCACAGTTCGTGCATGCAGTGGCGCTTCACGGATGGAAGTTCCAGTCCATTGCGAGAACCATTCTGATCTGATGTTTTTCCCGCAGACTTCCCCATCATGCCCTTCTGAAAGGGACGGGATTGTCTGTGGGGCAAGGTTTTCAGGGCATGGGCTCGGCACAGGGAGCGGAATGCTGCAGCGCCATTCATGCGACTGACAAGCTGATCCTGATCACCATGCAATTTCGATGCATGCATCATGCGCTGTGCGGGGAGATCATTTCACCGGCAGCCACGATGATGTCCATTCCATGAAAGGGATGCCGTCTTCGAAGCCGACCGGCAGCCAGATGTAGCGGCTGTCTTTCAGGTCTCCCGGCTTCCATCTGTCGGCCATGAAAACGTAGCCGCCTTTCACTCCATCAACCGGAAGGATATGCGTCGATTGCGCATCGAAGGTCAGCTCCGCCATGGGGCCGCGCATAGGGTTGCCCGGAACTCGGCGCCAGGGACCCATGATGTCATCCGACCGGTGAAGCCAGGCCTCATTCGGTTTCCATCCCGTGCACCCGCTCGTGACCATGAAATAATGCCCCTTGTGCTTCATGACCGCAGGGGCCTCCCGATGGTTGCTGAAAATCATACTGTCAGCCGTTGTTACGTTCAGATAATCTTCCGTCAGTCTTGCGATCCTGAGGTCGTAATTCTCCCGGGAGGAATAAATAAGGTATGCGTCACCGTTATCATCTTTAAAGAGCGTCATGTCGCGCGACATATTTCCATTCGGCCGCATGCTGCCGAGATATCGGAACGGTCCGGTGGGCGAATCGCTCACGGCCACACCCACCCGTGCGGCCTTGTATCCCTTTCCCTTCAATTCGAGATGGAACCACATCACATATTTCCCCGTCCTGTCATTATGGATGACCTTGGGCCGCTCCATGAGGCATCCTGTGCGGATGTCGCTGAGTGTATCTATCCCATCATGTTCAAGGGCCATGCCCTCATAAGTCCATGTCAGAAGGTCGGCGGATGAATATGCCGTGACGCCCATCGAAGCGGAGCGTCCGCGCTTCTCGCCATACCAGTAATACCGCCCGTTCCTGAAGATCACCCCGCCTCCATGTGCGTTGATCACGCTGTCGCGATCGTCAAGCCATACTTCACCCGGCAGTATCGGGATGCGTTCATTTTTTTCAGATGTGTTGATCCCGACCATCGGCTGTGCCGGGCATAGCGAAGCGGTTGACATCAACAGGATGAGGATGTTGAATCCACGTGGCAGCATCGATAAAATATTTCGTTGACGCATCATTTATTGATTTTCAGTATCAGAGAAACGGATCTGCGCTGGAAACAGCCGATCCCAAGACCAACGGTTGCTCATGTATGTAAATGCTGACGATGTGATGTTGCTGCAGTTTTACGGATCTCATGCTGCCGTAGGGCAGTGATCCCGTCAGTGTCGGTAGTTGCCGGGTACAGTCCTGTCCCGTCTTCGATGGAAGCCAGGTAGCTTGTCAGTTCGAGGCCGGTGGCTGCCCGGTATGCGTCCTCCACCTTTGGAAGGATGCTTTGAACATCATGTTCCCGTACGAGGTTTATAGTGCATCCTCCGAAACCGCCCCCCATCATCCTGGCACCGATGACCGATGCTTCCTGACGCATGTGGTCGACCAAAAAATCCAGCTCCCGGCAACTCACTTCATATAGCGTTCGGAGTCCTTCATGGGTCTGGTACATCTTTTGTCCCAGCGCCTTCAAGTCGCCATTTTTAAGGTCTCTGCAGGCATCCGTGAGTCGCTTGTTTTCTTCCACCACATAGGTGCATCTTCGGTGGATGATCTCATCCTTTGGCAAAACGATCCGCTCAAGCATCTCGAGGGTCACATCACGCAGTGCCCTTACCTCGGGGTGCTGTTCGCGGACCCACATCACTCCCTGTTCGCATTGTTCCCGCCGGGTATTATATTCCGAAGACGACAACTTATGCCTGACATTCGTATTCAGCAGCAGGATCTTGTATCCTGCGAGATCCAGGGGGACATAGTCATACAAGAGGCTGCGGCAATCGAGGTTGAGGACATGCCCTTTTTTACCGAAAAGGGATGCGAACATATCCATGACCCCGCATTTGACTCCGGCGAATTCATGCTCTGCACGTTGTGCGAGATGGACCATCTCCGCGCGGGTGAGCCCGAGATCGAACAGTGCGTCCAAAGCGAACAGTGTGGCACATTCCACCGCAGCGGAGGACGAGAGTCCCGCCCCTATGGGGATGTCGCCGGTGAGGTAGAGTGTGAAACCGGAGAAGTCGATGCCCGACTTCATCAATTGGTCGGCGATCCCCAGCACGTAATTTGACCAGTGATCTTCCTGCTTGACCAATTCGCTCAGTGACACCTCATGGTACTCATCGAATGCGGCGGCGTAGAGGCTTACGATGCGATCATCCCGTTTGTGGACCGCCACATATGCCGCTCTGTCGATGGCTGCCGGAAGCACGAACCCGTCGTTGTAATCAGTGTGTTCACCGATGATGTTCACACGACCCGGTGACCGAACGATGATCGGTACATCTGCAGTATGGAATGCCGCCTGGAAGCCGGCTATCAGTTCATCTTCGCAAAAGGGCATAGTTCCGTTTTCTTGTTAAGGGAAAAACGATCTCCTCGATGCATGGAAGCCTCAGGGTATTTTCATGACATCGATGACGACTATGGCAGAACTCAACGGCGAATTCAGCTGATATGTCGTGGGGTTTACGAACTTCACCGCCAGTAGCAGGAACTTCCCGGCATATGCCGCACTTTTAAGGGCTTTGTAGTCAACCGAAAGCTTGAAAAATCCCGCACGAGCGCCCTTCACGCCATCCACCTTTACAGGCATCGTGTACATTGACGCCGGCATCTGCACATGCGTTGCCGGGTTGAAGACACCCGCTGCCAGCAGTTGCTGGATGGTATCGGTGTTTGCGCGGACTTCCACGCTGAATGCTTCCGAACCCGGGCCTGACAATGCCGCACCCATGGAGATGTCAATCCGGCTCTTGGCGGCATCGATCGCGTAGTTCCATGTCGACGAATCGGTTCCTGTCGGGACGGGGTACTGGTTGTTCACACCGCCGGAACGGATGACCGCCTGGGGCATATAGATGGACGTTGTGCCGTAGTCCAGCTCAGAATCCGCCTTGTTGCATGCGGATATCGCCATGATGACCGATAGGAACAGGATGGCCGATGTATATGATATTGTTTTTTTCATGTTGATGATGTTTTTTCGTTTATCCGTTACCGTTACCATCCCGGATTCTGTTTGAGGACACCGGCCGACTTGTTTATCTCTGACTGCGGCATCGGGTGATGGTACATCTTCGTCCCGTCGAACACGCGGTTTTCCACTATGAATGGCGTATATACGACCGCGTTTGAACTGTTCTTTGTGACTCGGACACCGCGAATGGGCTGGTTGAGGACTGCCTGTGCATCTTTCCAGCGGCGCAGATCCCAGAAGCGATGGTTCTCGAATGCCAGTTCGACGCGTCGCTCGTGCTTGAGGGCGGTGCGCATCGAAGATGGGTCAGCAGCGACTACGGGGGGCATCGCCACTCCGGCCCTGGCACGAACGGTATTGACCGCTTGGCGGGCACTCAGTCCATAGCCGTTGTCCATGTCGGGTCCGTATGCTTCGTTCATGGCTTCTGCATAGGACAAGAGGATCTCGGCATAGCGGATCACCGGCCAGTGGTGCACCTGAGTGGCGTTGTTTACGAGGTTGAGGTTGTCATTCAGGAACTTTCGGATGTAGTAGCCGGTACGTGTTGCA
>CAJBPC010000035.1 GCA_903957405.1 uncultured bacterium
ATATTCAAGGAGGAGTTTGTCACCGCTGGCGGCGTGATGACGAACGAAATCAATCCTCAAACGATGGAAAGCAGGAAAGTTTCTTCACTTTATTTTGCCGGGGAGATCATGGATGTGGATGGCATTACAGGTGGTTATAATTTCCAGCATGCCTGGACAAGTGGATGGATCGCAGCCCAAGACATCGCAGCAAAAACTTTGGCTGTAGTCGACTGACCATTTCTGACCAATCGGATTTTTTTTTCTTTCATCAGCACGATTTCATCTTATTTTCGGAAAGTTACCTTCTTCTAATATTTTTAAGAATCTTTATTAGGCTAAAGTCCCGTTTAATCAAAATTACCCATGCCTATATTGGGTTTTGAAATATGATTCGCTTTTTTGAAAATAAAGCATGTCCATCTCTTTTTGAAACTGAGTGAATAGGGCAGTTTCATTTTTTCAAACTCGTTTCATCCGTTAAACAGGTAGATGACAGCCCAGATTTTATCTATTCTTTTTTTCGTCTGACTTTGGATTTTGTCGGATGGTATATGAAAACAAAGCCTTCCAAGAGTCCGTTATCAATTTGCGGATAGGTATAAAGGAGGACGCCTTTTCAATGATGCTTTATTTCCCTGTCGCTTTGACCAAGTGAGCCTTTGATGAATTTATCGACCGTCAATACCAGTGGGTTACAAATTTCTCGGAGATCTTTGGATTCATGGCATCATTTTTTCTAGAGGTTCGCCTCCGGATATGATATGCCTTTACTTTTTTGAAGTAGAGTCCGGAGCGCTTCATGTCATCAAAGTTTCGCCGCTGCTTGACAGGATTTTTTTTGATAGGCCCGAAACCGGTGCTTTGATTCTTTTAAAGAAGATCGTAATTCATTTTTCCCTTGCGCATGTCATCGATCCCTTTGTTGATTAAATGGTCAAATGGAACCGATCAAAAGCAATCGCTGCAAACGGAAAATATTCCTCCTCGGCCTTTATAGAGGCCGGTGATATATCACAGCAAACTTGTTAGATTTGAGAAGGAACACCCTTGGGAGCTCGAAAATCAGTATAGAAATGGAATTTGTATCGCTGTTTTTCCTGGAGGTTGCGTACAGGCTTCGACGTGCTGCAAAATCCACGAATAACGTCAGTTCATCATGGTCACGGCGTACAGCAGTTTCATCGAAAGCTGTCCCGGCAGCCGGTGTTTGATCCATTATTTACCGTCTAGGATTTGTGAATTTCTTAACCAAAGACCGAACTTTTTTATCTGTGACGCTAAATTTTTTGGAGAAATGATAAGCCACTATTATCCATACCAACTCCATCAAAAATGCTCCAAAGATTAGGTTAAATCCATTGGCAAGTCCTTTAAGACGATACCGTCCTTCACCCAAAATCAATCGGGGGATCCGGGCATACAGAAGGTATCCGTGTTGAAAAAAAGATCATGTGAAGCCATTCTTTTTTCGAGGTATCATATGCCTAGAATTAACCTCGAATTCCTATATCCGAATCCTTAAATAGAAAAATGATCCTCGAGCGAAGTCGATTCTCGTGTCCAATTTGCCATCATCCAAGTCGAACTTCATGCAGTGATACCCATGATTTTTCGATGTTAAAGGCTTGGACAAACAAATTTTTGGTTCTATAAATTGTCTCCGCATTTTAGACAGGAAGATCCTTTATCCACTCTTATTTTATAGGAACCTTACTTGAGCATACACGGCATAAAGGCCATGATTGGTACAAGCAGTCAAATGATTAATGGATATCTTAGCGAATGAAGGATTGTGTGGATTCGAAATAAAACTGTTAAGGACCTGACAAGTCGATATTTACAGCATGCCAGAATTAAGACCAGATTGAAAAAGAATATTGTGTGGAGTAGATGTGCCACCTCATTCCAATTCGTCAGCTAGGTCACATATCTCACAATACAGCCCAAGAAAATTCTTTACAGAACATTTAGATAAAGCCTAAATCCCTCTGATCTTGTCACTTATAATTCTTGAATAAGCGATTGGATATGTTTTCCGGCAACATCCCAGTTGAGGCGTGTCATGAATTCATTGTATGATTCCAGACAATGGTTTTCGTAGCGCGTACGCTCCGCCATGATCTGTCTGATCCGATCTGCATAGGCAGCTCCCGACGCTTGCAGAGGGAACATCCAGCCATTCATGTCTTCCCGCACTATGGTTGGAATACCTCCCACATTTGTCGCAAGGACAGGCATTCCGTATGCGTTTGCTTCACAGAAGACGAGTCCGAAGGCCTCTGCCCTTGTCGGTAGTATGAGGAAATGGCACTGTTTTAGCAATTGTTGAATCTGGCTCCGCCCTTCCGGTGTACGCTTACTAATAAATTTGTGGTCTATGACAAACGAGGGCCATTCAGCCACAGGAGGTTTTCGGATGCCTACGATATGTAGGGTCACCTTCGTTCCGGTATCATGCAGCATTTGTGCTGCTTCCAGTGCGATATTTCCGCCCTTTCGATCCCAATCGACTCCCATGAAAAGCAAGTGACATTCTTCTGTTGAGCGTTGTCGGATAATCTCTCTGATCTCGCTCAACTCCGGTTTTACGTCGATATTCGCACCGAAGGGTACAACCTTGACTTTAGATGGATCCGCGCCATAGTCACGAACAGCTGAAGCGGCTGCCCATTCTGAAGCGTAGATGGCTAAGCTCGATCGTTCAAGTGCGTATCTTTCAAGTCGATGGCCATCACGAACAGACAAATCACATAGATTTTTGAAAGAATCATAAAAACCCAGCATGGAAGCGAAGGTGGCATCCGTGTATAAAACTTTAGGAAGTTTTAACTCGAGCATAGACAGATTAATACTGCCTGGTGAGAACATGATGTCCGTATGGGGCTTGACCCTTGATTCAATCTGTTTGGCGAGTTGTCGGGCTACGTAAGGTTCACGTTCGAGCGTAAAAAGGCGTTTAGAGAATTTCCGGTGCAGCCAGGATTTCATCCGAACTGCAGTGTTTACTCTGTACTCTAGCGGAGATATATAATCTAGATTGTTGCCTTGTTGGACGAGTGTTTGGGATATATGATATCCTAAACCCGACCACTTGTTTACATCGGAGGGGTCATAGGTTGTGATGTACGCGATGTTCATTTGTTTAAATGTGGGTTAGTAAACTGGGCTTTGGGAATTAAAGGTAACCAACTTATGGAACCATGAACATGGAGACCTATTCTATCTATTGTAAAGATAATGGTAACCGCCTGAAAAATCCAGTACTGTCCTGCTGGAGGATAGCCATGATCTTTGCCGCAAATTTTTTTCATGTCAAAACGATAGCGATTACACGAAAAGATGTTCAACCATATC
>CAJBPC010000036.1 GCA_903957405.1 uncultured bacterium
CTCCGCTTTCGCTCCAGCCGCTATCGTGATTTCCTGGAATGATGTACCAGGGTATCTCCAGACCATCAAGTATTTTTTTTGCTAGGATGATTTCTTCATTCTTACCCAGTTCTGTAATATCTCCTGTGATGACTACAAAAGAGATATCGTCCATGTTGTTTATATCTTTCACGGTCCTGCGCAGATCTTCTTCGGCATTGCCGTTAGGTGATCCTATATGGGTATCACTGATGAATGCGAAGCGAAAGGGCTTCCATTGGGCGGTGGTTTGCAAGCTGCAGCAGAATAGGATGCAAATGACGAAAAGAGATTTCATTTTCGGTGATGATGGTTTTGAGTCTGTATCTGTATCCTGACGTTTATAAAAAATGTGTTTTTAAAATCCAGAACATGTGAAAACCAATACTTTTCCATTAGTCGAACCTGAATTGATTTCATTCATCATAAGCCGAACGAAAAAATTCTATTTCCTTTGATGATCACTTCTTTGACATGTATGTTTTCATCGAATACCAAAACATCCGCATCCATTCCTTTTTTCAGTGATCCGATTTGGTCATCGAGCCTCATAATTCTTGCCGGTGTTGTCGTGATCATGCGAATGACATCAACAAGTGGTGTTTCGGTATTTGCCAGCATGGTACGTACGAGTCTGTCAGCCGTTGCCACACTTCCTGCGAAAGAACTGCGGTCCGGTAGTTTTGCTACGCCGTCCTCAATGATCACCGGCAGACCGGTATATTTGTTTCCAAGGATACTTTCTCCTTCAGGCATGGCTGCGCCTCTCATGGCATCGGTGATCAAAGCTGTCCGGTCGGGGCCTTTGATCTTGCAGATGAGTTTTAGCAAAGGGGCGGGAAGGTGAATCCCATCGGCAATGATCTCCACATCCAATTCATCATGAAGGTAGCCTGCTTCTATCACCCCGGCGAAACGGAATGCGTTTTTCCGGGTCACGCCAGACATTGCAGAATAAAAATGTGTGAGAAGGGAATAGCCGTTCCGGAGGGCTTCAAAGGCTTCTTCGTACGTTGCATCAGTATGGGCCATAGAAGGCAGGATTCCTCTATTGCGGAGTATTTTTCCGAAAGCAATGGCTCCTTTTTTCTCTGGTGCGATGCTCCATCTTTTAATGGCGGCGCTGTGTTCAAGGATTTGCATGTATTCTTCAGGGTCCGGATCTCTGATGAATTTCGGGTCCTGCGCCCCTCGCTGAGCCATTGAAAAATAAGGTCCTTCTAAATGCAGCCCAATGAAACTTGCTCCTTCATTGTTCTTAATGGTGGTGCGTTCATAAGTGTCAATTGTATCAAGGATACCTTTTAGATCGGCAGTAAGCGTAGTGGGAAGCATCGAAGTGGTTCCATGTGTTGCGTGGATCTTTGCGATCTCCAAAAAAGCTTCTTCCGTTCCGTCCATGAAGTCATGTCCGCCACCACCATGTACGTGAATATCGATGAAGCCCGGAGAAATGTAATTGCCTTTGGCATCGATGGTCAGTGCAGCATCCCATTCAGGATTTCCTTCTTCAACTCCGATTATTTTTCTTCCTTCGATCAATATCGTGCCGGATTGAAGGATATGATCTGTAAGAATGATTCTTCCGTTTGTTATTTTGATCCTTTCAGACATTTGATTGATCTTTTCACTGTTGAACCATCAGAGTTTTCACTTGCATACCCTGCCGGAAAGTGACTGACGTCAGTGGCCAGCCCCGTATTTGATCTTTAAAAGTTACAAGTATCAAAAAGATACAGATTGTCAAATTAAAGCCATGACGGATTTGTCATTTTGTTTTCCAGCTTCGGATCTTATGTCCGTAAAAGGCGTAGAAATTGAGGTATAAATAGCACGGGAATAGGACCCAGTATGCCTGCCTGACATCGAATGTATCCGCTGCATATCCATATAGTAAGGGAAGAATGGCGTTTCCGCAAAGGCCCATGATCATCACGGATGCCCCGATTTTAGTGAACTTACCCAGTCCGTCAAGGGCTAGTGGCCAGATGCCGGCCCAGACAAGAGAGTTGGCAAGACCGAGCAAAACCACAAACCAGATCGATTTATCAGCCTGATGACCAAGAAGCGTAATAGTTCCATTTGCCAAGACGATGAGTACTGTCAGGAAAAGACCCATGAGGGTGCAAACTCTCAGGGCATTGACCTGTCGGATGTATTTTGGAATAGCGACGATGCCTATGATGTAACCGCAAATGGTGGCGGTGAGCGTGTAAGAGGGGAATGCCTTGGCTTCTAGAAGGGGAATTCCCATGGAGTTGGCATAACCGATGATGGTATCTATGGATATGACTTGAGTGCCTACATGAAGAAAAATGGCCAATGCTCCCAGGATCAGGTGGGGGAATTCAATGATGCTATTTTTGTTTGCGTTGGCTGCAGCGACTTCGGTGGATTCATTTTCAGTATCAATATCTGGCAGTGGAGAAAAGCGTACCAACATCCCTAACAGGAAGAGTACCAAACCAACACATATATAGGGGAGGATGACTCTTTGTACCAGTTCATCAAGTGCCATCCCTTTCTGTGAAGGGTCCATATTGTCGAGTTGAATGAAGAGATCAGTATCAGTAGCTTTAAGGATCACTGCTGCAAAGACCAATGGTGCAATGATTCCGGCCCCTTTGTTACAGATCCCCATGATGCTGATTCGTCTCGCGGCACTCTCTTTTGGACCCAAAACAGTGATGTATGGATTTGCAGCCGTTTGAAGGATGGCAAGTCCAGCACCAATGGTGAATAGCCCGATGAGGAACACTTCATAAGTCCTTGTCATCGCTGCAGGAACGAAGATGAAAGCTCCAAGGGACATTGTCCAGAATCCTATCATCATGCCTTTCTTGAACCCGCTTTTTTTCAGGACAAAGGAAGCAGGAATAGACATGACAAAATAGGATATATAGAAAGCGAAAGCGACCAGGTATGCTTGAAAATGGGTCAACTCGCAAGCGATTTTGAAATATGGAATGAGTATCGCATTTATCCATGACACGAAACCGAAAATGAAGAAAAGCATGCCGATGATGGCGATGGAGATTGCAGTGTCCTTTTTAGAAAGAGATCTCGGATCGATCTGGGTTGTGGTCATGTTAACTGATTTAGCAAACTTGCAGAGGCTTTATCCAGAAAGAGACTGCAACTTGCATGGTTTTGCAGGATGCTTGCCGGATAAAGATTGCTTACTTTTTGATTGAGGCAGTTTGCTACGGCAAGCGCCTTCCTTTCATCTGGAACTGAGCACACGATATGTTTTGATTTCATGATCTGTGTGACAGACATACTGATGGCTTGTTTCGGAACATCTTCAAGTCTGTCGAACCAACCTTCACCCAATTGTTGTTTTCTACAGGCTTCGTCGAGATCTACGATAATGTATGGGTCTTCAGTTTTGAAGTCTGCCGGCGGATCGTTAAAAGCCAGATGTCCGTTTTCTCCAATTCCGATCAAAGCAATATCAATGGTAATGGAACGAATGAGATCCGACAGCCGCAGACATTCCATGTCAGGGTTATGTTCAGCATTGATCAGGTGTGCGGCATTAAGTGAAGGAACCTTTTCAATGAAACGTTCTTTTAAGTATCTCCGGAAGCTTGCCGCATGAGTGTCTGGAAGACCAATGTACTCATCGAGATGGAACATTGTCACCCTATTCCAATCAATTTCCTCTTCAGCGAGTAGTTGTTGCAGGGTATTGAACTGACTTGTGCCGGTAGCAAGGATGATGTGCGCGTGACCTTTATTGGAGATTGCTTCCCGTATTTTTTCTCCTGCTTCTTTGCCTGCCGACATCCCTAATGTTTCGGGGTTTAGGTGAATTTTAATTTCCATGATATTCAAATCTTTAGGAAAATACTCTTTTTGTATAAGAAATGCAGGAATATCCATTTGATCAGGATCGCTGTACATGCCATTGCAACGGCATTATACGGGTCACCGATAAGGTCATCCAGCCATTGAAATAAACCTTTATTGGCATATCCCCAATTGATGACTTTACCCGACATGTAGATCAGGATGGAATTCATGCCGATCACTTTGAAAAAAAAGGCCC
>CAJBPC010000037.1 GCA_903957405.1 uncultured bacterium
CTGATCGGCACGCCGGTGTCGCAGCGCGGGATGCGTGAGTGGCAGGAAGTGATGGGCTTCTTCCTGAACATGCTTCCCGTTCGGACGACCGTCGATGGCGGCCTGAGTTTCCGCGCCCACAACCGTCGCGTATGGGAGGAACTGGGTGGCGCTTTCGCACATGCCGACCTGCCCTACAGCCATATCGCGGAACTGGCCGGAGGAGTGGAGGACATCCCCTTCAATACGATCCTGCAGCAGGTATTCATCATGCTTGAACATGAAGCGGAGGCCGGGGACCATCCCGAAAGATTCTCCGGAGGCCGTCCTTTGGCCGAATATGTGGCGGATGACATCGTATTCCTGGCAGATACCGCCGGGGGTGACTGGGGCTTCACCATCCGCTTTGATGCCAGCCGGTACGGCGGCAGGCGCATGGGGCGGCTCCTTGAGGCATACATCCTCTTGCTCGGGCAGTTCGCAGCCGATGCCGACCTCGTCATCGATGCGGCCGGACTGCTCACCGAGACCGAACGGTCACGGGTACTCGAAATAGGAAGGGGTGAAGCCCACGACCTTCCGGAGGACCCCTGCATCCATGCTATGTTCCGCGCACAGGCCATGCGGACCCCCGCGCGCATCGCATTGGAATACAACGGGAGAAGCATGACCTATCATGACCTGCATATGGAATCGAACCGTATTTCCATGGTGCTGTCGAACGCATGCGGCATAAGGCCCGGAGATGTCGTGGCACTCGTCATGCCACAAGGAGACCGCCTCGTGTCAATGATATTGGCCGTACTCGCGACCGGTGCTGCAGTGTTGCCCGTGGACCCCGCACTACCGGTCATGCGTATCCGATATATGCTTCTTGACAGCGGATGCAGCCATGTCGCCGTATCCGAAGAGGATGCGGACCTGGTGCCTTCCGGCATCAAAAGGATCGATGCGGACATTCAAGCGGATGATATCATCGATGATGACCCCGTGGTCGCTATAGACGCACACAGCCGTGCATATTGCATGTACACTTCCGGATCCACCGGAGATCCGAAAGGAACTTTCAATCGACATATGGGATTCACGAACATGGTGTTATCGCATGTTCGTACCATGGGGATAACGGAGGATGACAGGGTCGTGCAGTTTGCGACGCCTTCCTTCGACGTATCCCTGTTTGAGATGTTCATCGCGTTGTACACAGGTGCAACGCTGGTGATACCGGGCAAAATCGACCTGTCAGTGCTTCCTTCCTATATAGTGGAAAAAAGGGTGTCGGTGGCAATGATGACTCCAATGGTGATAGGTACTTTGGAAGCCGACGCCCTTTTCCCTCTTCGCGTACTCATGACCGGAGGGGAAGAAGCCAGACCCTCTGATGCCATGAGGCTCGCAGACAGACTTGCTTTTTACAACACCTACGGCCCTACGGAGGTATCCGTCTGGTCGACGATCCACCGGATCCGATCCGGACATGAAGGCCGGAAGATCCCCATCGGCAGGCCGGTGCAGAACACATCCCTTTACATCCTGGATCCACAGATGAATCTCCTGCCACATGGGCTGACAGGGGAACTTTACATCGGAGGCGCAGGCGTCGGCCTCGGATACCATGGCAAGGATGACCTGACAGCGGAGCGGTTCATTCCCGATCCATTCGAACCCGGTCAACGATTGTATAAAACGGGCGACCTGGCATACTGGAATGAAGATGGTGATCTGTGTTTCATCGGCAGAAAGGACACCCAGGTGAAAGTCATGGGTTATCGCATCGAACTCGGCGAAGTCAATGCCGCCATGGAGCGCTTGCCAGCAGTACTGCAAGCTGAAGTGATACCGCGCAGACGCTCCGGGATGGAGTCGATGCTGGTGGCCTTCGTCGTAA
>CAJBPC010000038.1 GCA_903957405.1 uncultured bacterium
CCAGTTCAATTTGGCCTTTTCAAGGTCTTCCTGCAGGCGCTTTTCATTGTCACGCAGGGAGGCGGCTTCTTCGAACCGCTGGCTCTTCACGACCTTGTTTTTTTCCTGTTTGATATCCTCTATCTTCTTTTCGAGTTCAATGATATCCTCGGGAACGTTGATATTCTTCAGATGCACGCGGGCGCCCACTTCGTCCATGACATCGATGGCCTTGTCCGGCAGCAGGCGGTCGGTGATGTATCTGTCGCTCAGCTTGACGCAGGCGTCGATCGCATCATCGGAATAGTTGACGTTGTGGTATTCCTCGTATTTCGATTTGATGTTGTTGAGGATCATGATCGTCTCGGCCACACTGGGTGGCTCGACCATCACCTTCTGGAATCGACGGTCCAAGGCGCCATCCTTCTCGATATACATGCGGTACTCATCGAGGGTGGAAGCGCCGATGCATTGGAGTTCGCCGCGTGCGAGTGCGGGTTTGAAGATGTTGGATGCATCGAGCGATCCACTGGCCCCGCCGGCGCCCACGATGGTATGGATCTCATCGATGAAAAGGATCACATCCCGGTTCTTTTCCAACTCGTTCATGATCGCCTTCATGCGCTCTTCGAACTGCCCGCGATATTTCGTGCCGGCCACGAGCGCCGCTAGGTCCAGCGACACCACACGCTTGTCGAACAGCACACGGGAGACCTTTCGCTGTACGATCCGGAGCGCCAAACCTTCCACGATGGCGGTCTTGCCCACTCCGGGTTCACCGATGAGGATGGGGTTGTTCTTCTTGCGGCGCGACAGGATCTGGGAGACCCGCTCGATCTCTTTTTCCCTACCCACGATCGGATCCAATGACCCCAATTCGGCAAGACGGGTTATATCGCGACCGAAGTTGTCCAGCACGGGCGTTTTGCTTTTTGCCGCAGTCCCTTGCTGCTGGCGGGCCCGTTGCTGATAGCCCTTCTTCTCCTCATCAAACTCGTCATCCGCATCGTCGGGGTATTCGCTGCGCACATCGTTGCTTTTGACAAGCCCCAACTCGTTGCGGAACAGGTCGTAGTCAACCTCGAAATTATTGAGGATCTGCGTAGCGATGTTTTCCTTGTTCTTCAAAATAGAAAGCATCAAGTGCTCCGTTTCCACGGTCGGACTCTTCAGCGCTTTCGCCTCCAGCACCGTGACGCGTATCACCTTTTCCGCCTGACGGGTGAGGGGAAGGCTGTTGATGTTTGCAATATTCTTGCCTGTTTTATCCTTCACCGCCATCTCCACCTCCTTGCGCAGCTCGTGCAGATCCACATTCAGGTTCTTGAGGATTTTAACTGCGGTATTGTCACCCTCCCGAATCAACCCAAGCAGCAGATGTTCCGTGCCGATGAAGTCGTTACCCAGCCGCAATGCCTCTTCCCTGCTGAAAGAAATGATCTCCTTTACCTGGGCTGAAAAGTTATTGTCCATTAGGTATTGATTTTTAATTTTCCGAGAGATACAATTATAACGAATAATTTTGAGTAAGGTTTGTACGTTTCACTCTACCGATGCCAGATATGCGGATCATGGAAAGTCGGCTGAGTGAAGTTCCGTACTTTCCCTTCGAATACTTTGTTAAGGGTTTCAGAAATCCGTCCGGACAAATGTAAGAACAGGTATTTCACCGCACAAACAAGATAATGATGAATGTCAAAATTGATACCAAAGATCGATTTTCCGTTTTGCATGTGGAAGAGAAGACGCTGACTGCTAATATGGCAGAACAACTGCAAGGTTGCATCGTGGAATGCCGCCAAAAGGACGTCGGAAACATCATCTTGGATCTCGACAGCGTATCGTCTATGGATAAGGAGATCGCCACACTCATCCTGCACGAACAACAACGATCCTACGAGATGCAGCATTCATTCGTCATTTGTTGCCTTCAAAAGGAAATGGAACACTGGCTCGACAAGGAAGACATGCTAGAATTGATGAATGTGACGCGGACGGAAAGCGAAGCGTGGGACATCGTACAACTGGAGGAGATCGAGCGGGAATTCATGGATGAGTGAGATTCACCATCATGCTTCCAACATCACAAATTCACTTAGCGGGGTCAAAACAATTCGCCCAGGCATGACAATGCCGAAAGCCTACGGTGTCTTTTCTACTTCATCACGACAATGTCCTTTTCACCAATCTTGTTCCGCCTTCATTAATTACCGATTCCTATGCTTGCCGTCACGATCCTTGGAAACAACTCAGCCCTGCCCATGCATGACCGGCATCCGACATCACAGGTGGTGACGAATGGCGAAAAGCTGTTTTTGGTGGACTGCGGCGAGGGTACCCAGATGCAGATGAATCGATACAAGATCCGCAGAAGCCGCATCAACCATATTTTCATCTCACATCTTCACGGGGATCATTATTTCGGACTTCCCGGATTGCTCAATACCTTAAGCCTGACGAACCGGACA
The DNA here is from genome assembly GCA_903957405.1 of uncultured bacterium. Classification (GTDB taxonomy): domain Bacteria; phylum Bacteroidota; class Bacteroidia; order Chitinophagales; family Chitinophagaceae; genus Pollutibacter. The sequence goes on from CAJBPC010000038.1 coordinate 2,448, forward strand.
GAGCCCATCCATCTCTTTGCACCGCCGCCCTTACAGGATATCCTTCAACTGCAGATGAATGCCGGTGAATCCCATTTCAACTTCCCGTTGCATTTCCATCCGCTCGATCAAAACGGCCTGTTGCTGGACGACCCCAAGCTCACCGTATCCTGTTTTCAAGTCACACACCGCATCCCTTGCTGGGGGTTTCTTTTCCGGGAAAAACAAAAACCACGAAAAGTGGATCCGGAAAAAGCATACGCCGCAGGGGTTCCGGAAGCGTTCTTTCCCGCCCTCAAGGAAGGGAATGATTACATAACGCCCGATGGGGTTGCGATACCCAATGCCGCACTGACGAAACCGTCACCGGAAGGCGCCTCCTATGCCTACTGCGCCGATACCCGATACAACGAATCACTGATCGACATCGTCAAGGATTCCAGCCTGATGTACCACGAGGCCACCTATCTGGATGAACATCGCGAAAAGGCATCCATCAGGTTCCATTCCACCGCAAAGCAAGCAGCCACACTGGCCCAAAAATCCAATGTCAAGCGATTGATAATCGGCCATTTCAGCAGCAAATACGAATTGCTGGAAGGATTCCGGGATGAAGCCAAGGCCGTATTCCCGAATGTGGAACTGTGCCGCGAGGGGGTGACGTATCTGGCACAATGAAGTGTCGGGATCGATGGACTTGATCCGACCCATGGGCATGGGCGATCAGAAACCGGAGAAGGCCCGTTCTCCTTTAGCATTCAAGTGTTGATCATGACCGGCGGCGTCGGTTCAATTCCTTATTTATGAGTCCCAGTTCCCGACCGGTCTGGCCTGCGACGGAAGTGTTCTCCTGAGCACGCCGCATGAGGTAAGGCACGACATCGCGAATGGGGCCGAATGGCAGGTATTTGCTCACACTGCACTCCGCCTTGGCAAGGTTAAAAGTAATGTTGTCGCTCATGCCGTACAATTGAGAGAAATGCACATGAGGATGATCGGGCGAGAGGCCTTTCTGGTCGAGCAGGCGGGTCGTCAGCAGGTTGCTTTGCTCGTTGTGTGAAGCGACGATGAACGCGACATGCCCGATATGTTCCACACAAAGCCGGAGGGCCTCGTCATAATCCCTGTCGGTCGATTCCTTATCGGGTTGGATGGGTGACGAATAACCCATCTCCGATGCCCTTGCCCTTTCCCTTTCCATGTATGCCCCACGAACCAGTTTCATGCCCAGCACGAAATGCCTCTTCTCTGCCGCCTCAATGGAGTCCTTTAAAAATGCGAGGCGGTCATGGCGATAGAGTTGCGCTGTGTTATAGACAACGGCATGCGCCTTGTTGAAGCGGTCCATCATCCTCATCGTCAGTACATCCACCGGATCCTGGATCCAGGTCTCCTCGGCATCCACCAACACCCCGACATGCTTCTCCGCGGCAAGGGCGCAGATCTTCATCATCCTGTCATGGACACGCTGCCATTCGGACTGTTCCGCTTGCGAAAGCGATGACAAGGCGCTGTCAAAACGACTGATCAGCGTACCCGATTGCTCCGCCACCGACCTGTCAAGTTTTTCAAGCAGGCCGAACCTCGAGATACCGGTCACTTTTATGCTGATGAACGGGATGTTCGGCTGGGTGGCTGCATGATCGACCACGCGTAGAAACTCATCGCAGGCATGGTCGAATGCCTGCTCGCTGCTCTCCCCTCCTTCGACCCCGTAGTCCAGGATCACCCTCACACCGTAGTGGCCTAGTTTTCCAGCCACCTCTGCCGTCTCCTCCAGCGTCTCACCTCCGACGAACTGTTCGAAGATCGTGTGGCGGATGATTCCATTGATAGGCAGTCCGGTGTTTATCGCCCAGTTTGTCAACCTGATCCCCCAATTCACCAGGAGCGGATGGCTCATCGATGAAAAGAGCAGGCGCGCTTTCCGGAGGGATCTGTCAGACTTATATGCGAATGCGTTCTCTGTATTATCGAAGGAGATGGGCTTTGCGGGATCGCTCATACGGCGGGCAATTAAGTGGGCAAAGATAAACGCTTTCGGTCATCGGCAGATTGAGTACCAAAATAACCGGAACATCAAATGATCGGAAAATATGGTGATCGATCTTCCGGATCAACGGTGATGCCATTCAGACTTTTGGAGAGTCCCCCCACTCTTGGAGAGTCTACCCACCCTTGGAGGGTGGGTAGACCCTTGGAGGGTGGGTAGACCCTTGGAGGGTGGGGGGACCCTTGGAGGGTGGGGGGACCCTTGGAGGGTGGGCATGGTTTTGAGAAGTCCTCCCACTCTCCAAAAGTGGGGGACTTTGCGTACTTTTTTTTCAGCGGGATGCTTCGATTTCGGGTAAAGGAAATGCCAGTTACCCCTACTGCATGAACCTCGGTGCTTTCCGATGCAGGGTAGCCTGCTCGTATGCATAAGCCATTCCGAGTAAGGGCCCGTCCTGCCATGCGCCTGACATGAACGACAATCCAACGGGGAGTTCGCTCGCAAATCCCATGGGTACCGTGACATGGGGGAACCCCGCCATGGCTGCTGGCTGGCAGAAATAAAAGCCATTGCCGTAATCCCCGTTCAGCAGATCGGTCATGGCAGCCGGTCCGGTGCTGACCCCGATGATCGCATCGAGTTGCTTTTCTTTCATCAGATCGTCGATGACCTTTGCCGCTCCGGTCGACTTCCGAACGGCATCGAGGTATTCCTGGCTGTCCAGTCCGCCCTTTTCCTGGCTGAGCTCCAGCAGCTCCTGACGGAACCAGGGCATAGTATTGTCCCCATGTTCCTTGTTGAAAGCAATGACATCAGCGAGTGACCTGACGCTTGCATTCGACTTTGACAGATACTTGTTCAGTCCATCCTTGAACTCATACAGCAACACATTGAACTCACCGGCCCCATTGGGTACGACCGCTTTCAGCAATTCTACTTCCACGATCTCGGCACCGAGCGACCGGATCACCTCGATGGCCTTTTCATAGAGCGGAACTACCATATGGTTGCCGGAGAGATGTCTTTTTTCCACACCGATCCGCCTGCCCCTGATGGCATCTGCTTTCAGGAACTGCGTGTAATCCACGATCTGTTTCCCATTACTTGGCAAAGTGGCGGCATCTTCCTCATCCCTACCTGCCATTGCACCAAGGAGAATGGCGGCATCCCTGACCGTACGCGCCATCGGTCCTGCCGTATCCTGTGTTTTGGAGATCGGGATGATCCCGCTCCTGCTCACCAAACCAACCGTGGGTTTCATGCCAACGATGCCACAGCTAGAGGCCGGAGAAATGACAGAACCGTCCGTTTCTGTCCCGATGGACACTGCGCAAAAGTTCGAGGAAACCGACGACGCGGATCCGGAACTCGAACCGGAAGGATTACGCCCCAGCACATAAGGGTTGCGCGTTTGTCCTCCACGACTGCTCCATCCACTGGTGGAGTTTGTCGATCTGAAATTGGCCCATTCACTGAGGTTCGTTTTCCCAAGGATCACTGCACCTGCTTTTCGCAACTGCTGCACGACGAACGCATCCTTTGAAGATGTATTTCCTGCCATGGCCAACGAACCGGCAGTGGTCATCATACGGTCTGCCGTGTCGATATTGTCTTTGATCAGTACAGGGATACCGTGCAGGGGTCCACGGACCTTGCCTGATCTGCGTTCGGCATCCATGGCATCAGCGATCGACAGCGCATCCGGGTTGACTTCTATCACCGAATTCACCCCCGGTCCTTTCTTATCCTTCTCCTCGATCCTGCGAAGGTACATTTGAGTGATCTTCCTTGAAGTGAGCTGACCGGAAGTCATCCTCTTGTTCAAGTCGTCGATCGTCGACTCCGACAACTTAAACGATTCGGATGTGTTATGATCTAATGGAAACAAAACTGATTCAGGAAGCTTGGCTGACAACAACGATAACCCTGTCAGGCTGCCGTTCCGAAGGAAATTTCTTCTTTTCATATCGTTTGATTCACGGTGAGGCAAATATCAGCAACTTGTACGAATCATTCATCTGAACAACCCGCATATTTATCCGATCCGGATTCTACACTTAATTTTACCACAATAAATTCCGAATATGGCTTACCGATCGCTGGAAGAATGCCTGCTCGACCTGGAAAAGAATGGCCAGCTGGTCCGTGTCAAGGAAGAAATCGACCCATATCTCGAGATGGCGGCGGTCCAACTTCGCGTCTATGAGGCCGGTGGGCCCGCACTGCTTTTCGAGCGGGTGAAAGGGAGTCGATTCAGGGCGGCATCCAACATTTTCGGCACCCTCGACAGAAGCAAGTTCATCTTTCGCCATCAGCTCGACCAGGTACGGCAGGTCATCCGATTGAAGAACGACCCGATGGCCGCACTCAAACACCCACTGAAGCATATAGGTGCGGGAATCGCCGCCATCAACGCCCTTCCGCTCCGGAACCCCGCTTCCAGGCCCGTACTATATGAAGAAATAAAAATCTCCGACATCCCCCAGATCAAACACTGGCCGATGGACGGCGGGGCTTTCGTGACCCTTCCACAAGTGTATTCAGAGGATGTCGACCACCCAGGGATCATGAAGTCAAACCTGGGGATGTACCGCATCCAGCTTTCAGGGAATGACTATGTACAGGACAGGGAGATCGGATTGCATTATCAGCTTCACAGGGGCATAGGCGTGCACCAGACAAAGGCTAACGGTAAGGGACAACCGCTAAAAGTATCCGTCTTCGCAGGTGGTCCGCCATCACATACCGTCTCCGCCGTGATGCCCTTGCCGGAAGGGCTGAGCGAGATGACCTTCGCCGGACTGCTGGGTGGCAGGCGCTTTCGCTATTGCTACCGCGACGGCTTCTGTGTGAGTACCGATGCAGACTTCGTCATCACCGGAGAAGTCTATCCCGGCGAAAACAAACGGGAAGGTCCCTTCGGTGACCACCTGGGATATTACAGCCTCGAACATGCCTTCCCTCTCATGCGTGTCCATAAAGTGTATGCCCGCAAGAACGCCATCTGGCCGTTCACCGTGGTGGGCCGCCCACCACAGGAGGACACGAGTTTCGGAGAGCTGATCCATGAGATGACCGGCGATGCCATCCCCAACGAGATTCCGGGTGTGAAGGAAGTGCATGCGGTGGATGCCGCCGGCGTGCACCCCCTGCTGCTGGCCATCGGCAGCGAACGCTACACACCTTTCCTCCCGACAAAACGACCGGCGGAACTGTTGACCATCGCCAGCCATATCTTAGGCACGGGACAACTCAGCCTTGCCAAATTCCTGTTCATCACCGCGGATCCCACAAACCGGCTGTCAACACACCATGAAGAGGCATTCTTCAGGTATATGCTGGAACGGATCGACCTGAAGCGCGACTTGCACTTCCATACGGAGACGACCATGGATACGCTGGACTATTCCGGCAGCGGACTGAACAGTGGCAGCAAAGTGGTAATCGCCGCCTACGGGGATACCATCCGAAATCTGGATACCGACCTGCCGGACTGCGTACGCACTTTACCCGGACTGTCCAATGCAGCACTCATCATGCCGGGGGTAGTGGCCATCCAAACAAGAAAATACATCGATGCATCCACCACCGGCGAAGAGATGCGATTGATGAACGACCACCTGAACGACCACCTTGGCGCGTTGCAAGGTACGCCAATGCTGATCTGGTGTGACGATGCCGGTTTCACCGCAAAAAATCTTCGAAATTTCTTGTGGGTGACTTTCACGCGTGCGAATCCCGCGAATGATATCCATGGAATCGCAGCCTTCACCCGCAACAAACATTGGGGGTGTGAAGGACCGATGATCATAGATGCCCGCGTGAAACCACATCACGCTCCTCCGGTAGAAACGGATCCCGCCATCGAAAGAAAAGTGGACAGGCTTTTCGCCAAAGGCGGTAGCCTTCATGGAATTGCCTGAGGACTGTACGACACAAAAAATTTGACCTGCCGACGATCCGCACACCATGCCGAGTGCCTGTGTTGTACTTATTAGTGGGGGCGGAACTGTGCCCATGTATCAAGCAGCATCCAATTAATTTCCAAAGGTTAAACCTCTTTGCATGGTCGTCCTGAGCGCAGCGAAGGACCTTGACTTTCACTTCCCGCCCTGGCGGGAAAGCCTGCGCCCCGCGTAGGCGGCTCCCGCTGCCAGCAGCAGCGAGAGCCCCCCGTCGACGGGCACGGCGTCACCGTCTCCCGGATCGTCCTGGGAGAAGGCGTTCAAACTCAGTGTGAGCAGGAGTATGGTGATGAACTTTTTCATATTACGCTCAAAGTTTTGAAGCCGCGAAGGACTTAGTCATGAATGAGTTGTAGTGATTGCACAGGACGACCCTTAGTAGAAAGTTGAATGATGTATTTACCGGGTGACAACTTACGCCCCTCCAGGATCCGGTACTCGCCATTCACTGAACGATGATTAAGGGTAGTGGTGGTCACCAGCCGGCCCGTCATGTCGAGAACCTGGACGGAGTAAGCACCCGGGGCCACCGCACGGAGCGAGAGTTTCACATCCGCAGACTTCGACGGGTTGGGATAAAGTTTGACCGAGGGTTGCTCTGCTGCACCATCAGGTTCGAGGGTGACGCCTGTTGATGGACGACCCGCTTCGATAAATACAAGCTCGAAGCGCGTGGAATCCCAGGCGGCACTGCCTGTGCCGATGAAGTCGTAGTCAGTAGGTGCGTTCATATTTATTTCTATCTGACGCTTGAGGACCTTATCCTTCAGCCAGGCCTGCACATAACGGTCACGCATACCTTGCGGATCAACTTTCAATACAAGCGTCTTGCTGCCCACTCCACTCATCATGATCGGAATGACCGAGCTATCCGCGGCCTTGGGCCATGGCAGACCTTGTGAGGAAAGCATCTTGTTATCAAGAGACATCCACAAGGCGCCGCGACTGATCCCGTTGACCAGTTTCTCACGATCGCTCTGGTCGCCCAGGGCCGTCCTGAACGAAGTATGGAAGTCGGCCATCACCCCGTCGATGATCTGTGGCTGTGCCGACCCGGAGAGGCGCTCCAGCCGAACATAGACCCGTCCGTGGTCATCTCCCGGATCCGTAGAGAAAGGCGCGAGCCCCGCGGCATCAATGGAAGATCTATGCGACTCCTGAATGGTAAGCGTGCCCCCTGCTGCAGGATCCACAAAGAAGGCTATCCCGCTCTCGATGAGCTGAGGATTGGTATAACTGCCCGTATTGGTCACCCAAGTAGTACCGGACTTGAACACATTGACATAACCGCCCTGATTGTTGGTGCCTGCCAGGTTGGCATCCCAGAACCAGAAGCTGGGATCGATCACCACGCTGTTGGTGGTGTATAAGGCATCCAGATCGAGCACACTCATATAGGGATTGCCCACCAGGGTGTACATCGACGTAGCCGCTGACGCAACACTTACCGTCTGGTTGCCTGTTTTCAATGTGCCCGTGCTGCGGAAGGTCGTGGCGCCGGCATTGTTGGTGCTGGGGAATTCAAGGGTCCGGTCTCCGCGTGTGAAGACCATATATCCCTGTTCTGCCAGGGCATAAGTGGTGGACAGATCCGGTACGTTCTCACTCAAAAAGGTGCCTCCGGTAGCGTTTCCAACATACCTGCGCAGACTGCTCACCTGGTTGGCGACTCCGATCCAGTCGAAGCCCCTGACAGCGCCGGTACCGGCCGTAGTTGCCGCTGTGGCATCGGCGTAGTTATGGCCCACGATCGGTGTGCCGCTGTTCGACGTTTCGGCAGACCGGGTTGCGGAGAGTGTCAGGTCCTGACCCGCGCGGCCGTTCATGAAGAAGTCCCTCAACGTGCCAGCGCCTGTCACAGGCACGCTGACGAGCCTCCAGGCCCGGCCGGTGCCTTCCAGGTTGCTGTTCTGTTGTATGAATCGTTCTGCGATCACATCGCCCGTGATCGATGCCCCGGAGCCGGTTGCACCCACCCGGGCCGTGCCGCTGGCCGTACTGCTGAGGCGAAGTTTACCATTGGCATTCAGGGCGCCTCCCGTCAGTCGCAAACGGCCTGTTACGATCAGTTCTCCACCCGTTCCACTGAGGGTGACGCCGCCACCGGTGTTATTGATCTCCAGGTCCGTCAAACTGCTGCCGCCGCCGGCGATCGTCTGTGCAGCACTGCCGCCCATGATCAACCGGCCGGTGCCCGTGATCGTGCCAGGCATGGTTAGATCTCCGGTGACTGTCAGATCGTGGCTCCCCAGATTCAGGGTACGCGAACTGCCGTTGAAGTCTACATTGGCCGCGGTAAGCGGTGCACTCAGTTCCATATCACTCTCGGCGGTGGGACTGAAAACGATGTCGTCTCCCGTCTGGGGCGGACGGCTGCCGGTCCAGTTGCCGGCCGTACTGAAGGCCGTGTTCGACGACCCCGTCCAGAGTGCCTTGAAGCGGAAGCCTGTGCGGGTACCAACACCCGAAGGGGTCGTGACCGACACAGATCCCGTATGCCCATCGGCCAGCACCGCCGTGATCGTGGTGCCGTTCACTACCGAATAGGAGGCGACGGCCGTCCCGCCGAATGTCACTGCGGTGGCGCCCAGCAGGTTATCCCCGGTGATGGTGATCAGATCTCCTACCGTCGCGGTCACCGGAGAAAAACCGGCAATGGTCGGCGACCCGGCATTGACGGTCAGGGTGCGAACGACGTCGGGCGCCGCGTTATGGGTGGCGTCCCCATCCTGAGAAGCCTTCACGACGATGTCGCCCGGGCCCGTGATATTGAGGATGTTACCGCCTGTGATATTGCCGGGGCCGCTCACAACGGTGAAGGTTAATGGCTGTGAACTCCCCCCGCCGGTGGCAGTCAGGGTCTGGGTCAGGCCGCTGGCATAGGTCACCGTTGAGGATGAGAGCGTGAAGGTGATCGTCGGGTTGTTCTTGGTGACGTCCATGGTCTGACTGAACGACCCGGCTGCATAATTGCCCGTGGCGGGTACCGATGCCTCAAAAACCAGGTTTCCGGTGGTGGTCACGGGAGATAAGGTGTAAGAAGATCCGGAAGGGTTCAGGTTGACCCCTACGATGCTGCCGCTGCCCAGCGTGAGCGTGACCGTGCCACCGCTGTTGGATGTGGGTGTGATGGTCAGACTGCCTGCGTCCTTGATCTGGGTGGTCAGGGGGATGCCCAGGTTGATCACCGGTGTCTGCCCGTTCACGATCAGCGTATAGCTCGCGGTGGCGGAAGCATATGGCGAGCCGGCGGCCTGGGTGGCCGTGATCGTGGTGCTGCCGGCTCCACGGATGGTGACGGTGTTGCCGCTGATGGTCGCCACGGATGTATTGCTGCTGCCATAGGTCCATCGGCCTCTGCCGTTTGATAACGGAGGGGTCAGGTTGAAGGAGGCATCGCCATAGGTCTTGGCGGTCGCGGACGACATCCAGGAACTCATATCCCGATTGGTCGCAAAAGTCTTTTCTTCACCATAGGTCACATCTGTTCCGCCATTGTGAACAACATAGGAACGGATATAATACTGGGTATTGGCGCTCAGACTGCTAAGGATCGATGAGTAAGTACCCGTTCCCGTGCCTTGTTCGGTTTTGGTCGTCAGGGCCACGGTGGGTCCGGTAGCGGTATGCCATACCACACCGCGCTGCGTGATGTTCGTCAGCGCAGGCGTGTTCCCCCCGCTGGTTGCGGCGTTATGGGTGATGGCTGTTGCCGCATCGGTGGGCATCACGCTGGTTACACTCACCGCGGCTGAGGGACAGCTACTGCCGACTGCATTCACCGCACGGATCCGGATCGAGGCGGACCCAGACTGCGTGATGTCCATGGGGCTTGTGGTCTTTTTTGGACTCCGCGTGGTCCAGCTGCTTCCGTCGTTATTTGTCCACTCGTAGTTTGTGATGGCAGAAAAACCCGCGCTCGCCGGTGCAGTAAAGGCTATTGACATACTGGACGCTGAAGGAGTGATGGAGGAGATGGTCGGAATACCGGGTGCAAAGGCATCAGAAGATGTCATCACACGGTTTGTGCCATCACCCAACACAGCCACGAACACCCCGTTGCCGTAGGTGACGCCATTCCAAGCATTATTATTTATCGCAGATGTCGGTTGCGTCCACGTGATCCCATCCG
>CAJBPC010000039.1 GCA_903957405.1 uncultured bacterium
ATGAACAAGCAAGATAAAAACCAGGCGATAGAAGTGCTGAAGGAGAAATTCTCCCAGTACAACAACTTCTATATCACCAATACGGAATCACTCACTGTTGCACAGATAACCAAGCTGCGTCGCATCTGTTTTGATAAGAATGTCGAGATCAAAGTTGCAAAGAACACTTTGATTCGCAAGGCCCTTGAGCAGCTGGATGAGAATCGTTTCAAGGATGCATTCGATTCACTCCAGGGGGTAACTGCACTTATGTTCTCCGAGAATGCGAAGGAGCCCGCCATGATATTGACGAGCTTCCGCAAAGACAATCCAAAGACCAAGGAGCGCCCTGTCCTCAAGGCAGCCTTCATTGATGGAGACGTGTTTGCAGGCGATGATCAACTCGCAGCGCTTAGGAATCTGAAGAGCAAGCAAGAGTTGGTCGGAGAGATCATCGGTTTGTTGCAGTCTCCGGCGAAGAATGTCATCAGTGCATTGAACGCTGGCAACAAGCTAGCCGGCCTCATCAAGGCATTGGAAGATCGCGAAATGTAAACTGTACGGCGCCTTTAAAGTTCATTGCATATACTTTTACGTGTATCTTGATCTTTAAGTCGCTTCAATAAATTTTCCTGGCCCGGGAAAGAATTGTCATCGGCAGGGCTTTTTTTTAAACCAGCCGTCGGATCGGTCGAAATGACTGGCGTGAAGACGGTAAAAAACAAATATCATGGCAGATTTGAAAGCATTCGCAGAGCAGTTGGTCAACCTGACCGTTAAAGAAGTAAACGAACTCGCAGCCATTCTGAAAGACGAGTATGGCATCGAGCCGGCTGCCGCAGCCGTAGCCATGGCTGCAGGTCCTGCAGCTTCCGCGCCAGTGGCAGAAGAAAAGACTGCCTTTGACGTGGTCTTGAAAAGCAGTGGGCCAAATAAGTTGAACGTTGTGAAGATCGTTAAAGAACTCACCGGTCTTGGTCTGAAAGAAGCCAAAGATCTGGTCGATGGCGCTCCAAAGAACGTCAAAGAAGGTGTTTCCAAGGCAGAAGCTGACGACATCTTTGCCAAGCTGAAAGAAGCTGGTGCTGATGTAGAAGTCAAGTGATATCACTACAGCATTAACAGAAAGCCGTCCGCTTTGGCGGATGGCTTTTTTCTTTTCTGATGATGTCTCAAGGCACAAAGGTTTTTTGATGTTATTGGATTAATCCATACCTTTGCGTTCCTTAAATTAGGCCTGATATACATTTTGATATTTCAGTACAATCATAAGTGATTGACTTACAATTGTATCTATTCGTGAGAGAATAGCACTACAGTTGTATTGCCATATATAACCTTAAAGCGCTTTTTGTCTATGTCTTCATCAAAAGTTGCTCCAGCCCCGCGTCACAATTTCGGTAAAGTCAAGCATTTGGCCGACACACCGGACCTGTTGGAAATCCAGATCCAGTCATTCAAGGATTATTTCCAGCTGGAAACCACCCCTGACAAACGCAGTATTGAAGGGTTGTTCAAGGTTTTCAAAGAGAATTTCCCCATTACTGACACGCGTAACATATTTGTACTCGAATTTTTGGATTACTTCATCGATCCCCCACGATACACGATCGATGAGTGCATGGAACGCGGCCTGACGTATGCTGTACCCCTCAAGGCGAAACTGCGGTTGAGTTGCAACGACGAGGAACACGTCGATTTCCAAACCATTGTCCAGGATGTTTTTCTTGGAAACATCCCATACATGACCCCAAGGGGTACTTTCGTGATCAACGGCGCCGAGCGCGTGGTTGTATCACAATTGCACCGTTCACCGGGAGTGTTCTTCGGACAGTCGCTTCACCCGAATGGTACCAAAATATATTCTGCCCGTGTCATCCCATTCAAGGGAGCCTGGATGGAATTTGCGACGGACATCAACAACGTCATGTATGCGTACATCGACCGGAAAAAGAAGTTTCCGGTAACCACCCTGCTTCGCTCCATAGGCTATGAGACGGACAAGGATATCCTTGAGCTGTTTGGCATGGCGGATGAAGTGAAGGCGGAAAAGAAGGCGCTTTCTCATCATATAGGCAAGAAGCTTGCCGCACGGGTGCTTCGTACCTGGGTGGAGGATTTCGTTGATGAGGATTCTGGTGAGGTTGTTTCAATCGAGCGTAATGAAGTTGTGCTCGAGCGTGACACATTCCTCGATGAATCCAACATCGATCTGATCACCGGCCTTAGCGTGAAGACGGTGTTCGTTCAGAAAGAAGAGATGAGCGGGGATTACGCAATCATCTACAACACATTGAACAAGGATCTGGCGAACTCCGAGCTGGAGGCCGTACAGCAAATCTATAAGCAACTTCGCGGTGCCGATGCCCCGGATAATGAAACGGCAAGGGGTATCATCGACAAGTTATTCTTCAGTGACAAGCGTTATGATCTCGGCGAAGTGGGCCGTTACAAGATCAATCGCAAGCTTGGTTTGAATTACAAACTCGATCAGAAGACCCTGACGAAAGAGGATATCATTGAGATCATCAAATATCTCGTTCGTCTGACCAACGGAAAGGCGGAGATTGACGATATCGATCACCTGAGTAACCGTCGCGTGCGTACGGTGGGTGAACAGCTATATGCCCAATTTGGTGTGGGTCTTGCCAGGATGGCAAGGACCATTCGTGAGCGGATGAATGTACGCGACAATGAGGTTTTCACACCAGTGGATCTTATCAATGCCCGTACACTTTCTTCGGTCATCAATTCATTCTTTGGCACATCTCAATTATCTCAGTTCCTTGACCAGACAAATCCGCTGAGTGAAATCACACACAAACGCCGCATCTCCGCACTCGGGCCCGGCGGTTTGAGTCGCGAACGTGCAGGTTTCGAGGTACGTGACGTTCACTACTCACACTATGGACGTCTTTGTACGATTGAGACGCCGGAAGGTCCGAATATCGGATTGATCTCCACCCTCTGCGTGCATGCCAAGATCAATGATATGGGTTTCATTGAAACACCATATC
>CAJBPC010000040.1 GCA_903957405.1 uncultured bacterium
CCCGCTGGTGCTGCGATCGTTGCAATTTCTGATGCAGCGGCGATACCTCCACATTTCATCAGTTTGATATTATATATTCCGAAGCAACGCTCCGAGGCGGCCCATTGAAGTGCAGCGGCTTGATCCTTCAGTGATTCATCTGCAACAAGCTTTTTCCTGACAGCCTCGGACAATGACAAAAGTGATTTTTCCGCTCCTATTGGCAGGGGTTGTTCTATAAGTTCAACATGTACATGAGCGGTTGCATCGATGAATTTGATTAAGCTTAATAGGTCATATCCCTGATTGGCATCGACCCGGATAACAATGGATTCATGGAATTTTTCATCCAATTTCAGGATTCGTTCGATGTCTTCCAGTGGGTTCGATCCAAGTTTTACTTTAAACACGCGAAATCCCTGTTTAAAATACTCATTCGCCTCTATCAAGGTTGCAGCGGCATCTTTGATACCTATGGTCACTGAAGTCGGAAGAGAGTTCGTTTTCTGTCCGAAGTAATCCACGACCCTCATACCCGCCCATTTGCAGAAAGCATCGTGCAGTGCGATATCGATGGTTGCCTGTGTACCAGGCAGCCCATCGAAGTGCTGTCTTGCATTGTAAATCAACTGCTGGAAGTATCTGATATCCCTTCCCTTCATGCGCTGTGTGAAGTCTGACTGCAGGTTTGTGAAAGTCATTTCTGAGGTCTCCCCCACAACTTCTTCTGCCGGACTTCCCGACCCGTATCCGATGATTCCGTTGGCCAATTCTATCTCCAGGAAGGCAAGAGAGACTTCAGAGAAGGAATCAGAGGCGATGGTGTATGGTTTTTTCAAGGGTATTTTTCGCAGGGATGATCTGACCGCCTTGATCTTCATATCGTTTGTATTGAAAGGGAATGAATCAGGTTGGGGTTATGCTAAGAGTGTCCGAAGTTGAGGTATCAAGCTGTCGACTCCCTGTTGTAAAACCAACAAGACCGGTATGTTCAGTATTTCTTGGTATTCTTTTTGGAGACGGAGGTATTCTTCCTCCGAACATCCTTCAGTATGTAAGCCCAGGGCGATGACTTTTGTGCCCAGCATTTCTATGATCTTCATCTCTGATTGCACATCCGGAATCTCTCCCCAGCGTGGGTCATGGTCGTAGTATTTGCGTTTAGGTGCGAACATAAGCACGGCATGTTTTGCATTACCGGAGATCATGAGTTCGATACCGCAGGGACCACTTGGATTTCGAAGTCCGGATTGTCCTTCCAGGAAAATAATATCGGGTTTTAATTCTTTCCAGCATTGTACGATCGCATGTTCCAATTCGCCTGAGACAAAATCGTTTAGGGTGGAATCGAAGATGAATCCGTATTTCCCGCCTTGCATCCAACCTGTCTGTCCTGTGTAAATCATCTCGCTTCTGATGCCGTGATCTTCACATGCTTCACGCAGCAGTCTGGCAGTTGTTCGTTTTCCCATGGCACAGTCCATTCCGAGGATTGCCACGATGGGAGCCTTTACATTAAAGATTTCTCCTGTCCAGAAATGCAGTTCATCTTTTGATTTCGGTTTTCTTATATCAATCAACTCAGCACCATTTTCAATTGCCATTGCTGCAATGTCGGGTTGATCACTCAGAAGTTCATGCAGACCATTGACGATTGAGAGTCCCATGCTGACAGCACGACGCAGGATTTCCAGCATGTTAGCCGGCAGTTTTCCTCCTGTGGTTGCCACGCCGATCACCAGCCAATGGATTCCCTCATTTTCGGCAAGTGAATCTTCCAGTGTTTCATATACCGGTATTCCTTTGTGTATGCCATCCAAGACCATGCC
>CAJBPC010000041.1 GCA_903957405.1 uncultured bacterium
ATGCTCGAACGATCCTTCTCGCTGTTCAGGTTGAACTGGGTGCCGGTGACCATCACGTCGAAATGCTCAGTGTGTACGATGAATGGCGTGGCTTTCGGTGTGCGGGCGACTTTGAAGAACGCTTCGCCGCGAACCCATACTTCCCGGGATTCCCGTCGCTGTAGGTCCTTGCTGTAGCGGATCCTGGAGTCGCTGTTGAGGATGATGACCGACCCGTCCGGCAGCGTCTTCTCGATCTTCTCGCCAACACCGGCGTAGACAGACCGCTTTTTTACCGAGACCGTCACGATCGTCAATGATACCATCAGCAACAACCCCGCCGCAATCTGCATCCATCTCATGCGTATGCCGCTCGTGACACGAAGCTCATCTTTCCGGTCGAGCTTCTTCAGCAAGGCGGATCGCTGATGTGCCAGCGCTTCGGTCGAAACGCCGCGTTCCGGGAATACGAGTGACTCCCCGAATGGGTCTTCTGTGTTCATGTGTCATGTTTTTTTGAAATTAAATTCATATGGATGTGTCGCGAATGCTTATTTTGTAACGTTCAATCAGGATAAATTTTTATGAGCGAGGATATCGCCTTATGGGAAAGCTTCAGACAGGGCGACAGATCCGCATTGGCAGACTTGTTCTGTGCGCATTACGATATGCTGGAAAGATATGGCCGGAAGGTCGTGCCGGAGGAAAACGCCCGGCAGGATCTCATCCATGACATCTTCATCGACCTGTGGGAAAGGAAGACACCGCCTCCGGTGACATCCATCCAGTCATACCTGCTGGGTGCGCTCCGGAATAAAATCCTTGCGCATTTTCGGGAAAAACGAAAACGTTCCGGTGTGGTGCCCTTGGAGATAGACTTCCAACTGAGTGCCGAAGACTTCATCGTGGAGCGCGAAGAAGAACGGGAACGCATCGAAAGGCTATTGAAATCCGTCGAACAGATCCCCCCGCGACAACGCGAGATCCTCTACCTGCGATACTATTGCCGGTTGGAGTATGCTGACATATGCCAGATGATGGGCATCACCTACCAGGTCGCCCGCAACCAGTTGTCTCTCGCCCTGGCATCTGTACGGAGATCTTACTGATGCGGCCCATCATCTTCCGGCCTCGTATTGCCGGTTGTTGCGCTTCATGTAGTATTTCGGTCTCAAGAGGCGCTTTATTTGCCTGCGAAGTCTCGGATATCTTTTGCATTTTTATGAGGAATCATATCTTGCGACAAAGCTGTGACACGCAGGACATCGTCAGACGCATTTAAATCAAATTCACCATGTACCGTAGCATTCTTTTTGTATTCACTTTTCTTCTCATGACACATGTCCATGCCCAGAAACTGCCGGTGGGGGCATCCTCTGTCGTGTATGAAAATCATGGGGAACCTCTCACCCTTTTTACCTACCGCCCCCCCACGTACACCGACGGACCGGTCGTCGTCGTCTTTCACGGCGTGCGCAGGAATGCGGAAGACTATCGCAACTTCGCCATCAATATGGCCGAGCGTTTCAAAGCCATCGTCGTGACGCCTCTGTTCGATTCCTTGCGATTCCCCTCTGCCCGGTACCAGAGAGGCGGACTGATGAAGGCGAAGCAGGTGCAGCCTCAGGGGGAATGGACCTATGCCATGGTGCCGGGCATTGTTGACTTCATCCGGAACCGGGAACAGAATATGTCCTTGCCCTATTACCTCGTCGGGCATTCTGCCGGCGGGCAGTTCCTCGTCAGAATGGCCGCATTCATGCCCGGAGAAGCCAAGCGCATCGTGGCCTGCAATCCCGGCTCCGACCTCTTCCCCACAAAGGATCAGTCCTTTGGCTATGGTTTTGGCGGACTCCCCGAAACCCTCAGCAATGATGCGGTCCTGAAAGCCTATCTCGCAGCACCGCTCACCTTGTACCTCGGTACGGATGACATCTATCCCAAGCCAAGCTTCGATGACAGTCCGGAGGGAATGATACAGGGCCGGCATCGACTGGAGCGCGGAAGAAACTGCTATGCGTTCGCACAATCACTTGCCGCCAAAAAAGGCTGGGCCTTCAACTGGAGAAAGGTCGAGACGCCCGGCATCGGACACGATGCGGCGATGATGTTCGCCGCAAAAGAAACGGAAGATGCGATCTTCGGAAACTGACCATTCATCATGAAAGCATCATCCGATTGGCACATCCGGCCTTTTTCATGTAAGCACAGGATGGTTAGCCCTGTCGATATCCATAAGTTGCCCTACTAAAACCCACAACGGTTCATCATGTCTGCAATCCTCGGCGTCATTTTCCATTTCATCGGTGGCTTCGCCTCCGGCAGTTTCTATTTGCCCTTCAAAAAGGTCAGGGGCTGGCAATGGGAAAGCTACTGGATCGTCGGAGGACTTTTCTCCTGGCTCATCGTGCCGCCCATCGCCGCATGGCTCACGATCCCCGGATTCATGGATATCATCGCCCAGACACCCGGCTCCGTCCTGGGCATGACATACCTCTTTGGTGTGCTCTGGGGTATTGGCGGACTCACCTACGGCCTCGGTGTCCGCTACCTTGGGGTATCGCTCGGCAGCAGCATCATCCTCGGACTTTGCATGGTATTCGGTGCACTGATCCCGGCATTATACTATGATTTCAATCCGGTCGCGGGAAAGGATAGCTTCAGCGCAATGGTCGGCTCAGACTGGGGACTCACCATCCTGGCGGGGCTTTTGGTCTGCATCGCCGGTATCATCGTGAGCGGACGCGCCGGCATCATGAAGGAAAAAGAACTCAAAGGGGCAGGCACAGACCCGCACGGGATATCCGTAGAAACGGAATACAAGTTCGGACTCGGCATGGCCGTCGCCATCGTGTCAGGCGTCCTCAGCGCATGCTTCAACTTCGGCCTCGAAGCCGGACAGTCGATGGCCACCGTCGCCAATGATGCTTGGAAATCAACCAGCCCGGGACAAGGCGAATTCCTTTTTCAAAACAACGTCGTCTACGTGGTCCTGCTCATGGGAGGCCTCACCACCAATTTCATCTGGTGCATGATCCTCAACCTGCGGCATCGGTCATTCGGCGATTATACCGACACCCAGACCCCCCTGCTGAAGAACTATCTCTTCGCCGCACTCGCAGGCACCACCTGGTTCCTGCAGTTCTTTTTCTATGGCATGGGTGAGAGCAAGCTGGGCAACGGCCCAAGCTCATGGATCCTACACATGGCATTCATCATCCTCGTCGCCAACCTCTGGGGACTCGTCCTCAAGGAATGGAAAGGCGTGAACAGGGCTACCGGAAACACCATCATCGCAGGCATCGTCATCATCATCATCTCCGTATTCATCGTCGGATACGGGAACAGCCTGCACGCCTGATCGATCAAATAGCCCTGGAAAAATAAATACAAACGCACACGGTCATGGTCATTGAAAAGTCATCCATCCAAGCCTTCAACGGACAACACTCCGCCCTACACCAAAAAAGATATGAATACACCGCATCGCTCATCCCGAATGCGGAAGATGTGATACGGAAATTGATGGTCTTTAATGTCGCCATCCCCAGTTGGGCGCTCGGGACCGGCGGTACGCGATTCGGCCGGTTCTCCGGATCCGGCGAGCCAGGCACACTGGAACAGAAACTGGAGGATGTAGGCCTGCTGCACGCACTCAATGCCAGCAGCGGTGCGATTTCCCTGCACATACCCTGGGATATTCCACGCGACCATGCCGCCATCATGCAACAGGCCGAATACCTCGGGATCGCATTCGATGCGGTCAATTCAAACACCTTCCAGGATCAAAAAGACCAGCCGCTGAGCTATAAGTTCGGTTCGCTGCAACATGTCGACAACGCCGTACGGAGTCAGGCGGTGCAACACAACATCGATGTGATCCGGCACGGTGCCGCGCTTGGCTCGAAATCCCTGACCGTCTGGCTCAGCGATGGCAGCTGCTTCCCAGGACAACTCAATTTCAGAAAGGCTTTTCAGCGCACACTGGAGGGTATGCACGAGATCTATGCCGCACTTCCCGATGACTGGAAGCTGTTCGTGGAATATAAAGCCTTTGAGCCCAACTTTTACTCCATGACGGTCGGCGATTGGGGCCAGTCGCTGCTGTTTTCCGGTAAACTGGGGCCGAAGGCATACACACTGGTCGACCTCGGTCACCATCTTCCCAATGCCAACATCGAACAGATCGTCTCGCTCTTGCTCATGGAAGGCAAGCTGGGCGGATTTCATTTCAACGACAGCAAATACGGGGATGATGACCTCACGGCGGGATCCATGCGCCCTTACCAGCTCTTTCTGATCTTCAATGAACTCGTCGAAGGGATGGATGCCCGCGGCATGGACCATGCGCGCGACCTCGGCTGGATGATCGACGCCAGCCACAATGTGAAGGACCCGCTGGAGGATCTTCTTCAGTCGGTCGAAGCCCTGATGCTCGCCTATGCGCAAGCCTTGTGTGTGGATCGTGCCGCACTCACCGCGGCACAGGAACGCAATGATGCCGTAGCCGCTCAAGAGATCCTTCAGGATGTCTTCCGGACAGACCTGCGACCACTCCTGGCCGAAGCACGCCTCAGGAAAGGAGCTGCACTTCATCCCCTGCATTTCTTCCGCGAGAAAAAGTTGAGGGATGCACTGGTGCAGGAACGTGGGACGCTCAACATCTCAACCGGATTGTGATGGAAAGAACACCCGTGATCATGATATTCGATATCGGCAGGACCAACAAGAAGATGCTGGTGTTCGACAGGGATTACCAGGTCTTGCGCTCCGAGTTCTTCGACCTGCCGCAGACCGTGGATGCCGGGGGATACCTCACGGAAGACCTTGATGCACTCACCGCCCGGATCTGGCAGGAACTCCGGCAGGTCTTGGATGACGATGCATTCGAATTGCGCGCGCTGAACGTCACGACATACGGCGCGACCATTGTGAACACCGATGACCAAGGCCGGCCCGTACACCCCGTACTCGATTACCTCCGTCCGTTGGATCCCTTGATACAACAGCGCTTTGATGTCCTCCACGATACGAACGGCAACGCATATGCGGAATCCGCCTCTCCCGAACTCGGTAACCTCAACACGGGCATGCAGCTCTTTGCACTGAAGCAAGCCGATGATCCCGTTTTTCAGAGGATCCGACACAGCACATGGCTGCCTCAATACCTCAGCAGCAGATTCACCGGCAGGCTGTTCTCTGAATACACCAGCATCGGTTGCCACACGATGTGCTGGGATTTTCGCAACATGGACTACCATGCATGGACAAAAAACGAAGGGATCGCCGGCCTTTTCCCACCGATCCGCCCTGCCGCGGAACCTGTCACCATCGACATCGATGGCCGCAGGATCGTCGCAGGCATCGGTATGCATGACAGCTCATCGGCACTGCTGCCCTATCTCCGTTCGATGACGGAACCTTTCATGCTCCTGTCGACTGGCTCCTGGAATATCTGCATGAACCCTTTCAATGATGCGCCACTGACGGCTGATGAACTCGCGCAGGACTGTCTCTGCTACCTCACGTATGAGGGCCGTCCGGTCAAGTCATCCCGTTTGAATGCAGGCTTCCAACACGCGGAAGCGGTGGCATCCCTCTCTCGCCGATTCGGGAACCCAAAGGATTTCTATCTAGGCCTCGGATGGGATCCTTTTATGGCCGACAGGGTGACGGCAACCCTTTCCCATGACGGTTCACCCGACCCCAGCGGCGAGTGCTCAACGCCATCGGAAGCCTATTACGCTTTTCTGGCCCGCCTTGTGGCAACGCAATCCGAAAAAATCCGCCTCGTGGCGTCTTCACACGTGCAACAACTTTTCATCGATGGCGGCTTCAGCCGAAATGTGATATTCATGGAACTGCTCCGGCGCGAACTGCCATCACTGCGGATCGCCGCAGCGGAAGTGGGACAAGCCACGGCACTTGGGGCAGCCATGGTGCTGCACGAGCACTGGAATGAAAAACCCCTCCGGAAGGATCTGGTGAGATTCCTGTAGTTGGAATTATCACGGCGGAGGACATAATTGTCCGATGCATCCTTATTACTTGACCACTTACGCAAACCCATGATGCAGGTCCATTGCGGCAGTCATTCGGCAGATCCCCGGCATACTCGGTTCGCACGGCCGCGAGGTGTGGACGCACAGAAACTCATTTCTTTCCCTGCCTTGCCAAAAACTGTTTGACATCTTCGGAGCTCTTCGGCAACATCGCGACGTCGATCTTCCGGATCCTTCCTTCGCCGTAATGATCCTTCGCCATTTTCTCCACCATCCGCAGCGCAGTGTCAGGATTCCACACCTCCAACAGCCGGATGCCCTGCTGTATGCGGCCGGTCTTCAGGGTAATGGCGATTTTATAGTACGGCATGCGTGCAAATTACTAAAAATATTAGCAATTCAATATGCTCACTTCCGCGCATTTGTTCATCACCATGCCTTGCTCAACTATATGTGCACGGCATCTTGAGACTTCCACGAAACGCTTATTTCTTTTTTCTTCTTTTGCAAAGACGGATTCTCGTGTAGACCAGCTGTGGCAGGATACACCCATATCGTGTCTAATCGAATGGCTGTTTTCATGTCGACGAGATCTAGCCAGTCCACGTCATCCCCCTCCTTTGCATCAACGATTTTTACAGCAACCACCTCCAACAACGGCAACTGGATTTTGCATTGACGGCCAACATCTTTGCCCTCGGAAGTGCAGCATCCTGCTCATACGATCAATATTACACGAGCGGATTTCGATGGCATTTACCAGACTCGGGATATTGATCCGGGCATCGTCAACCAAAACCTCCGGAGGATCGTTTCGGAAATTCCCGGCATTGATTTCATTGATCCGACGGATACCATCATTGCGGAGAATCGGAAAAACCTATTGTATTTCAGGTTTGACTCCCATCTGAATGCCAAGGGGCAGGTTTTTCTTGGACAGCTGCTGGCCGGCAGGGTCAGGCTTTGATCTCCTTAACTTCTTTTAACGGGATGGTTTCCATGTATGGATGTTCCACATATCTTTTCGGGAGAACGTCAACCTTCGTATATTTGTTTTCTAATTTTCTGATATCCAGCGTGGAAGACAAGATATTTCATCAATCACATTAAAAACGGATCTTATGTCAGAGAAACAAGCCAACGATGCTGCGGGGCAGGTTCCCGAGCAAGAGTCCACGATCGACAAACTGAAGAGTGCTGCCGAAAAACTGGCCAGCGATGCGGAGAAGACCCTCGACAAGCTGGAAGACAAGGCTGAAGAGACTTGGGAAAAAGTGGAGGATAAAGCGGAAGAACTTTGGGATAAAGCCAAGTCCGGCGAACTGAAGGAAGAAGCCAAAGAGAAACTCGGCGAGCTGAAGGAAGGCGCTTCAAAGCTTTGGGATAAGCTCACCGACAAGTTTGACGGTGACGAAAAGGCTGAAAAAAAGGATTGATTCATTCCCGAACGAGATTTTTCTGATCGTCCTTTGCCGCTGGTTGTAGACCGGTTGCAAAGGACTTTTTTAATTGTAATATGCACGCCATGTTTCACACCAGACATATAATCCTCTGCATGCTGTCATTCGCTTTTGTTGTCTGCCATTCTGATGCCAGATCGAACCAGCCAGAAATTCAAACGGTCAAGGATACGTCCATCATCCGAAAGACGGTGTCACTGGATACGGCGGAATACCATCGGATGATGGGCCTTATGGTCAATGGCGATACGACGGGCAAGTGGCCCGTGAAGGCACCGCTTCTCTGCCGGGCGCCGTTTTGCCCTTCAAGCGCGTAGTTGCCTATTACGGAAATTTTTACTCCCGACAGATGGGTATTCTCGGGGAGTATCCAAAAGACGAGATGTTGGCAAGGTTGAGGGCGGATGTAGCGAAATGGCAGAAGGCGGATCCGCTGACACCTGTCGTGCCTGCACTGCACTACATCGCTGTCACGGCTCAGCTCGCACCCGGGCGCGAGAATACCTACAGGTTGCGCATGCCGCACAAAGAGATCGATAAGACCCTGGAGATGGCGAAGGAAATCGACGGGCTGGTATTCATCGATGTACAGGTCGGTCACAGCACCATGCAGCGGGAGTTGCCGCAGTTCGAGGAATATCTCAAGAAGCCGAATGTTCATTTCGGCATCGACCCTGAATTTTCCATGAAAGGCGGACAGCGTCCCGGCGCTGCGATCGGGGTGTATGATGCAGAAGACATCAACTTCGCAACGGAATACCTTGCCCGGCTGGTGCGTGACCACAACCTGCCTCCCAAGATCCTTGTGGTGCATCGTTTCACGCAGGGGATGGTCACCAATTACCGCAATATCATCAAAAGGCCGGAAGTGCAGATCGTAAT
>CAJBPC010000042.1 GCA_903957405.1 uncultured bacterium
CAGGTATCCGGTAAGCCGGGTGCAGAGTCATCCATTCGGATCAGGGGAACCAGCTCGATCAATGCCGACAATGAACCGTTGTATGTCATCGACGGAATGCTCATGAACTCAAGCGGCGGAGACATGAGTGCAGGGGGCGTCACAAGGGGACCCCGGATCAGTCCGCTGTCTTCGCTCAATCCCAGCGACATCGAATCCATGGAGATCCTGAAGGATGCTTCCGCCACGGCGATATATGGATCGAGGGGCACCAACGGTGTCATCCTGATCACCACTAAAAAGGGAAAATCGGGTAAAGGCAAACTGACCTATGAAAGTTATTACGGCATGCAACAGAGCTCCCGTAAACTGGAATTGCTGAATGCCGCCGAATTTGCCGCGTTGGTGAATGAAGCCAGGGCGAATTCAGGTCTCGCACCGGTGTATCAGGATCCCAAGTCACTGGGAGAAGGTACGGACTGGCAGGGCGAACTCATGGGTCCGGCTCCCATCACCAACCATCAACTGAGTTTCATGGGCGGGACTGACAAGATCAGTTATTCCATCTCCGGATCGTATTTCGATCAAGAGGGCATCGTGATGAGTTCCCGCTTCACGCGCTATAACTTCCGCGCGAATATCGAAGCGAAGATGACTGACCGGTTGACCGTGGGCACGTCTTTGATCTATTCCCGTTCAAAAAGCATCGGTGTGCTGACCAACGCGGGCGATATCATTCCCGGAGTGGTGACGGGTGCCATGCTCTTCAACCCGGTGCTCAAAGTGTACGATCCCGCCGTCAAAGGTGGATATACCTTTGAGAACGACCGTGGAAAGATCCTGGGAAATCCGATCGCTGAGGCAAAGGAATTCAAATCTGAAACATATCTAAATCGATTGATCGGGAATTTCTTCATCAAATACGATCTGAACAAATACCTGAATGTCAAGACCACGTTCGGCATAGATGATTTCCTCAATAATGAGAACAGTTTCGGACCGAATTTCCTGAAAAGGACAGAAGGCAGCAAAGGGGTGGTCATATTGGGCAGATCGAACGGCTTGAACTGGCTGAACGAGAACACCCTCAACTACAACAGAACCTTCAAGAGTCGACATCAGATAAATGCCGTAGCCGGCTTCACCGCACAGCATTCGGTGATTGATAAACTCACGGCGTCTTCCTTTGATTTCTCTGACGGAAGGACGGGCTTCTACAATATCGGAACGGGTGCCGTGCCGCAAAAATCAAATAATGTCAATCTTGACTGGTCGATACTTTCCTTATTAGGGCGCATCAATTACAGCCTGGATGGGAAATATCTATTCACCCTGACCGGCAGAAGAGATGGCTCTTCAAAATTCTCCCAAGGCAACAAATACGGGTTTTTCCCGTCTGCGGCTGCGGCATGGCGGATTTCAAAGGAAAAATTCATGGATGACGTCACGTGGATCTCCGACCTGAAATTAAGGGCGAGTTACGGCATCGTAGGCAACCAGGGTATTTTATCCTACCAATCGCTTGCCCTGGTGAATTCTTATGGTCAGGGCGTATTCAACTCGCCCACCGGCTTCGAGGTGTACAATGGAAGGGAGCCCGCATCCTATTCCAACCCCAATCTTCTGTGGGAGACAACCCGGCAGATGGACATTGGACTTGACGTATCCTTTTTTGGCGGCCGCGTGAGCATGACAGCTGATTACTATGAAAAAAACACCTACGACCTGCTGCTTTCCACACCTATTTCATGGACGACGGGTTTCGCATCCACCCTGCTGAATGTTGGAAATATCAACAACAAGGGATTTGACTTCGAACTGCACACCATCAACATGAAGGGGAAATTCAGCTGGAATACTGATGTCAACTTCTCCCTGAACAGGAATAAAGTGACCAATCTGAACAATGGGGCGGACATCCTTTTTGGTCCACTGCAGATCCGGAAAGGTCAATCCGTATCCACCTTCTATGGATATGAATTCCTGGGTATCTTCCAAACAAATGAGGAAGCGGCCACAAGCCCGGTTCTTCTTGGGCAGGAACCCACGGCAGCCAATGTGGCGGCAAGAGCTAAGGCCGGCGACAGGAAGTATAAGGACGTCAATGGGGATGGTAAGATCGATGCCAATGACAGAATTGATCTGGGCACGGCGCTGCCGAAATTCACATGGGGAATCAGCAATCAGCTCTCCTATGGAAATTTCGACCTGTCATTCTTTTTCCAGTCTTCCATTGGAAACAAGATCGCCAACCTGAACAACCTGGATCTCTATAATTTTTCCGGACAGAACAATGTGTTGCGCGAGGCGGGACTGAATCGATGGACACCGCAAAATCCAAGCAACACCTATGCCAGAGCGGTTGCCGCCGGGGTCATTGATTACGGACAGACGTCCAGTGCGATCATCGAGGATGCTAGCTATGTACGGTTAAGGAATATAAGCCTGAGTTATACGGTGCCCCCCAGGAAACTGCGTGCGGTGAGCATGAGCAACCTCAGTTTTTATATTTCCGCAACGAACCTGCTTACGTTCACCAATTACACCGGATATGATCCGGAGGCTAACACCTTTGGCCAGAATACGACGATCGTAGGCATCGACCAGGGTGGTTATCCGCAAGCAAAGACCTTTCAGTTCGGTGTCTCTGCCACGTTCTAAACAATTAAAAAGAAACAAATGAAAAGGAATAAACTTCCACTTTTCCGGATGCTTTTTTTGGCCGGATACCTCATACTGCTATCCTCCTGCGAGAAATTTATCGAAGAGAACCCGAGAAGTTTCGTGAGTGTAGCCAATTACTACAAGACGGAATCGGATGCCATTGAGTCTGTAAATTCGATCTATGGATATCTGAATTCGACAAGTTCCGGCACCTTGTCGGGTGTGTACAAGAATTCTCTATGGGCTACCATGGGCGTGTGTTCAGAAGAGATGGCCAATGGTCAGTTCGGTGCAGTGGCATGGGATCAGCTGTCGAGCTTCTCTCATAATGCACAGAATGGCACGCTCCTGGAAATCTGGCAACTGCATTACAAAACGATCACCATAGCGAATATCGCCATTGAGCGCATCCCTCCGATCGTGATGAATGAGGCGCTCAAGGCGCGTCTGCTGGGTGAGGCCAGATTCTTGCGGGCATTGATCTATTACAATCTCGTCAGGATGTTCGGGGAAATCCCACTGGTCCTGAAGGAAGTGGAACCTGTCCGCCCAATGCCTGCAAAAGTGGCAGATATATATGCGCAGATCCTTGCGGATCTGAATGCGGCAGAGCCAGCCCTGCCAGTGTCATACAATCCCGGAAACGGACTCGGTCGCGCCACCAAGGGCGCTGCACAGGCACTTCTGTCAAAAGTCTATCTCACACTTGGAAACTGGTCGCAGAGTGCAGAAGCGGCAAAAAAAGTGATCGATTCCAATCGCTATGGACTTTGGGCTGATTTCTCACAGGCTTTCAAATATGCAGCCAGAAATGGCAAAGAGGTTGTGTTTTCGGTTTCTTTTGGCGATGCGAGTGGCGCCATCAGCTTCTGGGAAGTGGGTTCCTTCAATACCTGGTTGCTGCCCAGGGAACTGGCGGCTGAAGGCGTCAATAACACGCAGGGTTTTCGCATACCCACACAGTACATCTACAATCAGTTCGACCCACTCGACCGGAGACGGGAAGTCACCTTTATTACAGAGGTTAAAAATGCCAATGGCACGCCCCGGACGATAGCTCCCCACATTCAAAAATACTGGGACAGGGTCAATGAACCCAAAGGTGCCGGCAGCAAGAATGATTTCCAGGTGATCCGATATGCCGAAGTATTGCTAAACTATGCCGAGGCAGTAAATGAATCCGGAAATTCGGCTCTGGCTCTGCAATATGTCAACATGATCCGGAAGCGGGCTCGTTTCAACGGAGTCACAGACGCGAATACGTTGCCTGACCTCACCGGATTAACGACACAGCAGACCCGAGATGCGATCCTCAGGGAGAGATCACTCGAATTCGTTTCGGAAGGACACCGCTGGTTCGATCTGACAAGGACGAAAAAACTGGCCGTGGCCGTCTCCGCCGCCAAATCAGGAGTGACTCCACAAGAAAGACACTATCTGTTTCCGATCCCACAAAGGGAAATTGATGTGAATCCAAACTTGAAGCAAAACAGCGGATATTGATTTCTTATTCAAAAAAAGAAAAAGCGTTGCAACATAGTAAATACGACAGGTACCCAAAAGTACGTGTAGATGGCGTGGCATGTGATTCCGGCTATGCCGGGATCGTGCAGACGATCGCAGATAAGATGCAATCCGTTCAATGTGCCCGAGGCATCATCGTGTTGGAGTGCTATCATGGTGTCTTCTGCGGTCCACTTGTCAACCAACTTGTCGAAAAATTTCCCGGCATCCTGTGCATTGACATATCAAAGGCCTATCTGGACATGGCACTTATCGATGATATGGTGCAGCCATGCGTGACCAACGACCCGGTATTCGGATTTATGAGCAGCCATTCGATGTCTGCATTCATGGATCCCGTCAAGCTGGCCGGCATCACTTCGGCTGTGGATGCCTCCAACGGATTTGTATGCATATTCGGAACCGGTGCAAGCCTTGCCTGCCCGGATCCGGATCTGCTCATCTACGCCGATATGCCGAGGGTGGAGATCCAACGGCGCTTCCGCAGCCATCTCTTGCCCAACCTCGGATCAGACAATGCACAGGATGATTTCTCGTATAAATACAAAAGGTCGTTTTTTGTGGATTGGCGGGTCTGTGACAGGCTTAAAAAAGAACTCATCGGCAGATGGGATCTCGTGCTGGATACAACCCGTCAGGATGAACCGGTGATGGTGGATGCCGACGGATACCGTCATGCGATGTCCGTTGCCGTAAGCGGGCCGCTTCGGTTGGTCCCATTTTTCGATCCGGGACCATGGGGCGGTCAGTGGCTCAAGGAGAAGTTCGACCTTGAAAAGGATTCCATCAATTATGCATGGGGCTTCGACTGTGTACCCGAGGAAAACACCCTCATGTTCGGATTCGATGATGTTTGTATGGAAATCCCCGCCATCAACCTCGTCTTCATGCAGAGCACTGGACTATTGGGAGAGGCTGTATTTGACCACTTCGGGGCGGAGTTCCCGATACGATTTGATTTCCTGGACACGATGGGGGGTGGAAACCTGAGCCTGCAGGTACACCCGCTGAAATCCTACATACGGGATACATTCGGAATGGCATATACCCAAGATGAAAGCTATTACATCATGGATGCCAAGCCGAATGCGAAAGCATACCTCGGCATGCGGGATGATGCAAACGTGGAGCACATGCTTGAAAGCCTCGCACATGCGAATACGAACGACGGGGAATTCGATGCGGAACAATACGTGGCCCGCTGGCCCGTGAAAAAACATGACCACTTGCTGATACCGGCGGGCACGATCCATTGTTCTGGTAGAGATATCGTAGTATTGGAAATCAGTGCGACACCCTACATCTTCACATTCAAACTATGGGATTGGGGACGGCTGGATCTGGACGGAAAGCAGCGGCCGATATCGCTGGAACACGGACGGAACGTATTGCAAAGTGATATCAACGAGTCCTATGTCAGCGAAAACCTCATAAACCACTTCGAAGAGGTGACACATGGACCCGGATGGAAGGAGGAAAGGACAGGACTGCACGCAGGACACTTCATCGAAACGAGAAGACATGTCTTCACCGATATGGTACCGCATGACACCCATGGCAGTGTGAATGTGATCAACCTCGTAGAAGGAGATGAAGTGATCATAGAAAGTCCGGACAAAAAGTTCGATCCATTCCCTCTGCATTACGCGGAAACGGTCGTCATACCCGCAATGGTTGGCGCATACACCATTCGTCCGGCACACAAAGAAGCGGTCAGCCGATGCATCACCATCAAGGCAAGCATCAGGATCGAAAATCTCCATAAAAGCAACTGAAACCATGCCAAACAACGCAAATGCAATGCTGTACAAGTTCGTGACCGTTGCCGCCATCGGGGGACTACTCTTCGGTTACGATACAGCCGTCATCTCTGGCGCAATAGGATACATGGAGGAGAAATTCAACCTCACACCGGCCATGAAGGGTTGGGTGGCCTCCTGTGCACTCATCGGCTGCCTGATCGGGTCGACGTTTGCTGGCTGGCTGAGCGATACGGTCGGAAGAAAGATCGGCCTGATGCTTTCCGCAGCCGCTTTTGCGGTCTCCTCCATCGGAATCATCCCAGACCTGGACCTGAATTACTTCGTGTTCTTCCGCCTGGTCGGTGGCCTGGGCATTGGGATCGCATCCATCGTAGTACCCCTGTACATCTCAGAGATCGCACCTGCCAAAAACAGGGGACGACTGATCACGATCTACCAACTCGGCATCGTGACGGGCATCCTGATCATCTACATCGTGAACTATCTCATCGCGACGACGCATGACCACGCCTGGAATGTGGAGACCGGATGGCGATGGATGTTCGGATCCGGATTGATACCGTCCATCGTCTTCATGATCCTCCTGGCGGGCATTCCAGAGACGCCAAGATGGCTTACACTTCGGGGCCGGACCAAAGAAGCCCATGACATATCAAAGCTTCTTCCCGACTCGGATACCGCAGCAGGAGAAGAAACGGCAACCAGCGGGAATGCCGGTCTGGCGCAGCTTTTCAAACCCGGACTGAGGCGAGCGCTTTTCATTGGCATCGCGCTGGCTGTATTCTCGCAGATATCCGGCATCAACGTGATCATGTACTACGCCCCCATGATTTTCAAAAGTGCCGGAAGCGGGGAAGTCGGTTCATTGTTTCAGACACTGTCGGTTGGCGCCATCAATTTCATGATGACATGGGTGGCCATTAAATACGTCGATCTATGGGGAAGAAAATTCTTGCTGATGCTGGGTGCCTCCGGCATGGCCGTGAGCCTCTTCATGGTGGGACTGCTCTTCTACATCGACTACACCGGCATCATGCTGCTCTTCTTCATCCTGTCATACATCTCGTTCTTCGCCATATCGCTGGGTCCGCTGACCTTTGTGGTGATCGCAGAGATCTTCCCGACACCCATCCGCGGCAGGGCATCCGGTATCGCCATATTTTTTCTTTGGCTCAGTGTGTACATCGTTTCACAGACATTCCCACTGCTCCTTGAAACACTTGGCCCCCCGGGCACTTTCTGGATCTACATGAGTTTTTCCATCGCTGCAGCGATATTCATCTGGAAATTCATTCCTGAAACAAAAGGCAAGACGCTTGAGCAAATAGAAGACCTGTGGAA
>CAJBPC010000043.1 GCA_903957405.1 uncultured bacterium
AAAGATCTTTCGATACAGGCGTTCAGGAATGGAGGACTGACGCAGATCGTGAGCGTATTTGAAGATGTGAGCAGTCGGATCGCCTTCCTCCTGTTCCCTGCAGTACTCCTGGGCTCCTACGCAAACAGCCTCTCCCTTTCGGCAGCCATGCTCATGGTACCTGACAGCCTCGGGAAAATCTATTATTCAAGATTTGCGGGCGAGCGTTCGCAGGAAGCCGCCGGGCGGGGTTTCATATCTCTGCTGAAGGTCAATGCCGCCATCCTGCTAGCCGGGTGGCTCGCCATACTGATCATCCCTGCACAATTTTATGTTTGGATCTTCGGAGCTGAATTTGCCGAAGTGAAGGGCCATCTGGTCTATCTTGGAGCAGGATCTGTTTTTTTAGGAATGTACCAGCTGATAAGCTACTGGCATTCCGCATCCGGGAATTTCACCTACAATCTTTTTTTCATGCTGACATCGCTGCTGTCAAACATCGTCATGGTGGGATATTTGCATCTTTCCGGTGATCTGACGGTGCAAACGATAGCGATCGCCCTGATGGTCTCATACATCTTTGCCGGAGTATTCTCGCTGGGGCATTTCTGGTACCAGCAACGTTTGCCAATTGCTTCGAGATGATAGTATTTTTGCCATGAAACAAGTCCGTAAATCCAACCTGCCATCGAAAACCTGTATCGTATGCGACCGGCCTTTTTCCTGGCGGAAAAAATGGGAGAAGAACTGGGAAGAGATCCGCTATTGCAGCGAAAAATGCAGGCGTTCGAAAGATAAAAACAATAAGACAGACACCTTGATGAAGTGAATCTCATCCATGCGCATCCATTTTATCAATGCCATGGCCACCCAGGCTTCTTAGCCGGATACTTCGTTTTATTTTTATCTGCCCTGATCTGACAGCATGTAACGGGATCAAGGCAACCAGATGCCGGATGCCATTGTCACAGAAAGCCGAGTTCCAGTTTAGCAACCTCGCTCATCAGGTCCTTGTTCCACGAGGGTGTCCATGTGACTTCTACATGTACGTCATTGACCCCTTCGACCTCACGGATCCGCTGGTCGACTTCGTGAGGAAGTGACTGCGCGGCTGGGCAACTTGGCGCCGTGAGCGTCATGACCACCTGCACATTGTTGATCGGCAGGATATTCACTTCATAGATCAGTCCAAGGTCCCAAATGTTCACCGGGATCTCCGGGTCGAAGACCTCTTTTATTTTTTCTATGACTTTTTCTTTAAGTATCTCGCCGTCCATATTTTTTTGATTCGTGCAGTTTTGTGATGCCCCGAGAAAATCTATCCTTGGTTTCCCTGTTCCTTCATCGCCCAGACCGTTGCATCGAGCTTCATCTGCTTCACCATTGCCCGAAGTCCGTTTGATCTTGTCTGCGCGAGGTGCGAACTCATATCTATTTTTTCTATGAATTTCAGTTCCGCCGATCTGATATCTTCCGCCTTCTGACCTGAAAGAACCCTTACCAGCATGCTGATCAGACCTTTGACGATCATGGCATCGCTGTCGGCATTGTAATGGACCCGGCCTTCACTGTATGATGACACCATCCACACGGCAGACTGGCAGCCCCGTATCTTATTGTCCTCGGTCTTGTGCATTTCATCCAATGGGGGTAGTTTTTTCCCCATATCGATGATATACTCATATTTATCTTCCCAGTTATCGAACAGGGAAAACTCTTCTACGATCTCTTCTTCTATCTGCGATATGGACGGGTGTGCGTGCATGTCAGCCAAGCATTTTTTTGACTTTCAATAATCCGTTGACCAATGAATCCACTTCTGATCTGGTGTTGTAGACCGCGAAGGAGGCCCTCGTGGTTCCCGGGATACCGAGTCTGTGCATGAGGGGTTGAGTGCAGTGGTGACCGGTCCTGACGGCGATGCCCTGGTTGTCGAGCAGGATAGCGATGTCTTGCGTATGTATGTTTTCGATCACAAATGACACCACGCTCACTTTTCGATCGACATCCCCGATGATGCGCAGTCCGTCTATCTCCCTGAGTTGCTGAGTGGCATGGAGGAGCAGATCGTCTTCGTGTTTCCTGATTTGTTCCTTGCCGATCTCGTTGATGAATTCGAAAGCGTATTTCAATGCAACGACATCCGCTATGTTCGGCGTGCCTGCTTCGAACTTATAGGGCAGTTCGTTATATGTTGTGCGATCGAACCGGACTTCCTTGATCATCTCCCCACCACCCTGATAGGGGGGCATATCTTCCAGGATATGCCTCTTGCCATAGAGTACTCCGACACCCGTAGGGCCGTACACCTTGTGCCCTGAAAATGCGAAGAAGTCGCAATCCAGCGATTGCACGTCGATGTCGAGATGCACGCTTGACTGGGCCCCATCCACCATCACCAATGCGCCCGCACGGTGGCCTGCATCGATGATCTCTTTCACGGGATTGATCAAACCCAGAGCGTTTGACACATGGACGATCGAGATGAAGCGAGTCTTTTCTGATAGCAGTTCATGGAAAGCTTCTTCGTCGAGGACGCCATTGTCGGACACCGGGATCACCCTGATGACCGCACCTTTTTCCTCCGCGATCATCTGCCAGGGAACTATGTTGGAATGGTGCTCCAGGGTGGAGATGATGATCTCATCGCCCTGTCGGAGGTTTTTCCTGCCCCAGCTTGACGCCACCAGGTTGATGCCATCTGTCGTTCCCTTGGTGAAGATGACCTCATCGGTCGATGCAGCCCCGATGAACCTGCGAGCGGTCTCCCTGGTCGCTTCAAATGCCGCAGTCGCCTCTTCCGCAAGGGTGTGGATGCCGCGGTGGATGTTGGCATTATTCGAATGGTAGTAGCCTGCCAACGCGTCTGTGACGATCCGTGGTTTCTGCGTGGTGGCGGCATTGTCGAGGTAGACCAATGGCTTACCCTTCACGATGCGCTGCAGGATCGGGAACTCCGCCCTTATCCTGTCAATATCAAAGGCCTTATGTATCGGTGCATCCTGCATGTCAGAAATTAAATTCAAGTCGATTGGATATGAGTCGATCGACATGACGACGGAGTGGCTCTGGCTTTATGTTCTTGAGGATATCCACGGCGAAGGCATGGAGCAGCAGTGACTTTGCATTCTTTTCACTGATGCCTCTTGCCCTGAGGTAGAAAAGTGCCTCGTCATCAAGCTGGCCGATGGTACAGCCGTGCGAACACTTCACATCATCTGCAAAGATCTCCAGCTGCGGTTTTGTGTAAGCAGAGGATTTCGCCCCCACCAGGATATTCTTGTTGGTCTGGTACGCATTTGTCTTTTGCGCATCTTTCCTCACGAAAATCTTGCCGTTGAAGACACCTTCGGATTCATCGTCCATAACCCCTTTATACAATTCGTTGCTGAAGCAGTGGGGCTGCATATTGTCCACGATCGTGTGGTTGTCGGCATGTGTCCTGTCATTCAGCAGATAGAGGCCATATAGATGGGATTCCCCGTGTTCCGCCTCCATGATCATATTCAGGTTGTTGCGGATGAGTGCACCACTCAGGGTGATGGTCACCGCATTGGTGAGGCATTTGCCTGTCTGGCGGATATGGGTCGTTCCCACATGGTTGGCAAGCCGTCCTTCATCCTGGATCTTGTAATAGTCTACTACGGCGTCCTGTCCGGCCACCAACTCGAACACTTCATTGGTGAAGCTTTCGTTTCCACCAAGGGAGATGTATTGTTCCGCTATCTGGAGTTGTGCTGCAGCCTCGACATGAACGAGCACCCGCGGCTGAAGAAAAACAAAACCATTTCGGCTGTCAGCGACATGGTAGATGTACACCGGTTGAACGATCGATTTCCCTTTTTTTGCCATGATGAAGACGCCGTCGCTGGCAAATGCGCCGTTGAGTGCATTGATCCCGTCGGGGTGATAGGATGCACTGTGGCCGAGGTTCTTACTGATGAATTCAGCATGCGGTCCTTCCGCCGCTTTCCAGAGCGGCAGGATCTCGACATCTTCTTCCCTGTGCCGGAGTATGGATAAGGTCTGGTCATACACTCCGTTCACAAAAACCAGTTCCGATGCTGTGTCATGACCCGGTAAGCGGTATGGGTCAATGTCCGACGGGGACAGCTTTGGCGTTCCCGCATGGCAAAGGAGGTCATTTCGGAACAGCTTTGACACATGTGTGTATTTCCATTCCTCATGTTTCACGGGTGGTATTCCCAGACACCTGAAATCATGGATCGCCTTCTCACTGAAAGCTGCCAGTGCCGGATGGCTCTTTCTGGCAGCATGTATATCTGAAAAAAAATCAAGCACTTCTTTCGACATGACTTGTTGGTTATATTGCGGCCGGCGTTGGATATCCACCGGTATATGGTTATTGCACGAATCAGGCTTGCTCCGCGGATTCGAATTCGGCTTTGATGAAATCATATCCCTTCTCCTCCAGTTCGAGTGCCAGCTCCCTGGTGCCGGATTTCACGATCCTTCCTTTGTACAGCACGTGCACATGATCGGGGACGATGTAGTCGAGCAGGCGCTGGTAGTGTGTGACCAGCAGGAATGCGTTGTCCTTGTTGCGGGTTTGATTCACTCCGTTGGCGACGATGCGCAATGCGTCGATGTCGAGTCCGGAATCCGTTTCGTCGAGTATGGCGAGTCGGGGCTCCAGCATGGCCATCTGGAAAATCTCGTTGCGCTTCTTCTCGCCACCCGAAAATCCTTCATTGAGGGAGCGGCTCAGCAGCGATTGATCGATCTGCACCAGCTTCATTTTCTCCTTCATCATTTTCAGGAATGCAACGGCATCCAGGTGTTCATGGCCGCGGTATTTGCGGGTCTCGTTTACTGCAGCCTTTATGAAGTTCGTGGTGCTCACTCCCGGGATCTCCACGGGGTATTGGAATGCGAGGAACATGCCTTCTCGTGCCCGGTCTTCCGGTGATAGTTCCAGCAGGTCATTCCCCATGAATTCGACCGACCCCTCCGTCACTTCGAAATTCGAGCGTCCGGCGAGCACGGAAGCCAATGTGCTTTTTCCGGACCCGTTAGGCCCCATGATGGCGTGCACCTCTCCAGCCTTGATCTCTAAATTGATGCCTCTGAGTATCTGTTTATCATCTATGCTTGCATGTAAGTTCCGTATCCTGAGCATT
This sequence comes from uncultured bacterium, assembly GCA_903957405.1. Taxonomy (GTDB): domain Bacteria; phylum Bacteroidota; class Bacteroidia; order Chitinophagales; family Chitinophagaceae; genus Pollutibacter. The sequence goes on from CAJBPC010000043.1 coordinate 5,121, forward strand.
TCTGTCTTTTTAAGTTTGTATGTAAGTAAAGTCCCTGCCCCATTTCTATCCGACACTGCCTTCAAGGCTGATAGCAAGCAGCTTTTGCGCCTCGACGGCGAACTCCATCGGAAGCTGATTCATGACCTCCTTTGCAAATCCGTTGACGATCATCGCCACAGCCGCTTCGGTATCGATGCCGCGCTGGTTGCAATAAAAGATCTGGTCTTCGCCGATCTTGGAAGTGGTCGCCTCATGTTCCACGATGCCCGTGTTGTTCTTCACCTCGATGTATGGGAAGGTATGGGCGCCGCATTTGTCACCCAGGAGGAGGGAATCACACTGTGAGAAATTCCGCGCGTTGCCGGCATTTCTTCCCACTTGCACAAGTCCGCGATAGCTGTTGTTGCTTCTTCCTGCGGATATGCCCTTGGAAACAATCCGGCTTTTCGTGTTCTTTCCGATATGGATCATCTTCGTTCCGGTGTCCGCCTGTTGGTAGTTGTTGGTCACCGCAACGGAATAGAACTCCCCAACGGAATGATCGCCTTTCAGGATCACGCTCGGATACTTCCAGGTGATGGATGACCCGGTCTCCACCTGTGTCCAAGAGATCTTTGAGTGGGCACCCTGGCAGATGCCGCGCTTGGTGACGAAGTTGTAGATCCCGCCTTTGCCCTCTTTATCGCCCGGATACCAGTTTTGTACCGTGGAGTATTTCACCTCTGCCTTCTCCATCGCCATGATCTCCACGACTGCCGCATGCAGTTGGTTCTCATCCCGCATCGGCGCAGTGCAACCTTCCAGATAGCTGACATAACTCCCCGCTTCCGCAACGATAAGCGTCCGCTCGAACTGGCCGGTATTGGCTGCATTGATCCTGAAGTAGGTTGACAGTTCCATCGGACACCTCACCCCGACAGGAATGTAACAGAAAGAACCGTCGCTGAAAACAGCGGAATTCAATGCTGTGAAGTAGTTGTCGGTGGGCGGCACCACGGCGCCAAGGTATTTCTTGATCAGCTCCGGATGCTCATGCACCGCGTCACTCATCGAACAGAAAATGATCCCGAGCTCTGCCAGTTCCTCTTTGAACGTGGTGGCGATCGATACGCTGTCCACCACGGCGTCCACGGCCACGCCAGTCAGCCTTTTCTGTTCCTGCAGGGAGATGCCGAGCTTCTCAAAGGTCTTTCTCAACTCAGGGTCGATCTCGTCAAGGCTGTTCGGTGCAATCTTCTGTTTTGGTGCAGAATAATAGATGATGTCCTGATAATCAATGGGGGGATACTTGACATTCGGCCATGTGGGTTCCTCCATCGTCTGCCAGTGCCTGAATGACTTCAGACGCCATTCCAACAGCCAGGCCGGCTCATTCTTCTTGGCGGAAATATACCTGACGGTGTCTTCGTTCAGACCCTTGGGCGCATCTTCCGACTCTATATCCGTAACAAAACCATACTTGTATTCCGAGGTCGTCACCTGTCCTAATATGTCGTCATTTTCTTCATACATGGGTCTTCCTGATTTGGTCTGCAAAATTGACTAATGTGTTCGGTTGGTAAACATCAATCGGGATAAATGGTTAGACAAACAGGCTTTTTTTCCGTATTTCGTAAGGTCAGCGGCATGCTGTCGAAACAGGCTTGGAGAAGTCAAGTCTTTCTGTATGCTTTTGGGAAAATCCGGTCTGTGAAGGGAGATTGCCGGAGTTGTGGTGGAATCAGTTTACAGGTTCTTGCCTGGTTTTTTCGCGATCTTTTCTACGGAAATAACCACGGAACAGGAAGTTTTGTTTGAGGGCTTCCATGTTCTGGTTGAAATTGAAAGTACCTTTCTCCACGTTATGTAGGGTTCGGGAGATGTTTGCCGCAACTGCGGTGTCCTTCAGCACCAGGTTCACCGGTCCTTTGCCTTCGTTGATATCCTTTTCGATGTTCCGGGTGATGGCATCGAGGTCGGTGGCGAGCTTATCAGCGTGACCGGCGACCGCTTCCAGCTGGCGGACCGATTGCTGAAGGTCCCTTGCCATCGCTGTGTCTTTGAGCAGCGCTCCTACTGGACCCTTCCCCGCATTCACGTCTGTAACGATCTGCCTGACTTCCCGTGTCATGATCTCCGCGTTCGCCGTTGCCCTGTCGAGGTTCCGGGATGCATTTTTGATATTGATAGCCAGCGTCTTGTCAGAGAGCAGGTCCCACACCCCTTCGCTGTCATTGATCTTTGCTACGGTGACTTTCAGTCCGTCGGTGATGTCTCTGATATTATCGCTTGTGCCGGCCAGCGTCCGCATGACATCGTCAATTTCCACGGCATGCCGCGACGACAGTATGTCGCCAGACTGAACGTAATCCGCTTCGCCTTTTTGCGGGAGGATGTTCACTACTTTGTTGCCCATGAGTCCGTCAGCGCCAAGGCTCGCCACTGCGTTCTTCCGAATCACGGTGCGCATTTCTTTGTTCACAAGCATCGATACTTCCAGTGTGGTATCGTCGATGATCTGCATTTTCTTCACGGTACCCACCTCGATGCCTGCATACCTCACGTTGTTACCCAATCGAAGACCCGCCACATTTTTGAACTGAGCGCGAAGGGTCAGGTGAGAGCCTAGCAGATGCTGGTTTCTTCCAATCAGGAACAGTGCAACGATCAGCACCGCCATCGCGGCAAGTACGAACATTCCCAGCCTTGTTGAATTGCCTCTTTGCGTGGCCATATTTAAAGTTATTGAAAAAATTGTCTGATGAATGGATCCTCTGATGAAAGCATTTCCTCGTAAGTGCCCATCGCATGGCATTTGCCGTTCAGGAGCACCGCGATGTTCTCCGCAGTATGTTGCACACACTTCATGTCGTGGGAAATGATCAGCGAGCTGGTCTGATATTTTTCCGCGATATCGACCATCAGGTCGGTGATCTCTCTTCCCGTGATCGGGTCCAGTCCTGTGGTGGGTTCGTCATATAAAATGATCTCCGGCTTCAAGATCAGCGTGCGTGCCAGTGCGATGCGCTTCCGCATGCCGCCGGAGAGTTCTGCAGGCATCATATCGACAGTTTCCTCCAACCCCACATTCTTCAGGGCTTCCATAACGAGATCATCGGCCTGGTGCTGGTCCATTCGGGTCCAGTGTCGGCGAAGCGGGAACTCAAGGTTCTCCCTCACCGTCATGGAATCATACAATGCATTGCTCTGAAAAAGAAAACCCACCCGCGCCCTGATATGATCCAGTGTGTCTTGCTTCAGCGAATCCATGCTTTGTCCGAGCACATTGATCTGTCCGGAATCGGGGCGCAGGAGTCCGATGAGGCATTTGATCAGCACTGATTTGCCTGAGCCTGACTTTCCGAGCACGACCATGTCTTCTCCCTTGTGGAGCTTTAGGTTGAATCCATCCAGTACCACATGCGAGCCGAAGGATATACTCAGGTCCCTGACGTCTATCACGACTTCGTCACTTTTATATGGTTTTTCCTTCGTGGGCATGGCGTCGATCAGTTGAATCCAAGGAGATCTGTGATCTGCACGGCGATCAGATCGATGAGGAAAATGAGCATGGACGATACGACGACCGCGGAATTGGCAGAACGTCCGACACCCTCGGTGCCCTTGTCGGAGAAATATCCTTTGAAACAACCCACCATTCCGACGGAAAAACCGAAGAAGAATGTCTTGATGAGCGGTGGAAAAATATCGGTGAAGTCGAGGTACTGGAATATGTCATCCATGAACAGCCGGAAGCTCATCACGCCTTTGATGTTCAATCCGATAAAGGAGCCTATGATGGATATCGAATCAGCCAGCAGGACCAGCAAGGGCAGCATGAGCGTGGCCGCCAAGACGCGGGTCACCACCAGGAACTTGAAAGGATTGGTGCCTGAAACCTCCATGGCATCGATCTGCTCTGTGACTTTCATCGATCCGAGTTCCGCCCCCATGCCGGACCCTATCTTACCTGCAAATATCAGAGCCGTGATGACAGGCCCGATTTCCCGTATGATGGCGTCCGCTACGATGAAGGGGAGTTCCGACTCCACACCGTAGGAAATCAGCGCCGGTCGCAACTGTATCGTGAGTACCATGCCCATGATGAACGCCGTTGTACCGACCAGTGGGAGCGACTTGTTGCCGATCAGATAGCATTGTCGTATGAATTCTCCGAACTCATACGGCGGCCTGAAGCCTTCCGAAAAAAAACGCCCAGTAAAACTCGATAGCTCCCCTGTCTGCTTGAGGAACGCTAATGCTTTTTTAGGTATCGCCAAATCCGTTGCTTTGATGTCAACATTCACTGCGCCGCGGTATACGCTGAACCGCTGTACCCTATAAAGTTAATGAATTTCAGTGTGACAACTTTCCGGGGTCTTATTGCATGTTTACCCAAAAGCATAATTTCGGGTTGCATATGTCGATGCCCGCAAAAAAGCAGTCAGCCGCCTATAGCCTGCATAACAAGGCAGGGCTTGTCCATGGCGGCAAGGAATACTTCACCGAGATGGAACGCCTTGTCCGGTCGGCTCGCCATTCGGTACACCTTCAGATCTATATCTTCGATGAGGATGAGACGGGCATGCGCATGGCGGATGCACTGAAGGATGCCGCAAGAAGAGGTGTCGATGTGTTTCTATTGCTGGACGGATATGCGTCACGGGGACTGTCAGATGCTTTCGTCGATGGCCTCAAGTCCTCGGGTATCCGTTTCCGTTATTTCGAGCATTTGTTCCACAGCGACAGCTTTTATTTCGGCCGTCGTCTTCACCACAAAGTCCTGGTCGTCGATGCGCGATATGCGCTGGTAGGGGGGCTTAATGTTTCTGACCGGTACAACGACCTGCCCGGACAACCGGCCTGGCTTGACTGGGCGATCATGACCGAAGGAGAAGTTTCTTACCAGCTCTACAGAATCTGTGTCGCCCAGTTTGTCAAATCCAGGCAAGAAGCCGGCCGGATCATCGCCGCACATCCCATTCCGGAGACGGATGCGTCATGGCATTGCCCCGTTCGCATCCGCCGCAACGACTGGGTCACTCGCAAGAGTCAGATCTCGAGGAGCTATCTCTCGATGTTCCGTTCCGCTGACCATGAAATCATCATCATGTCGAGCTATTTCCTTCCCGGCAGGGACTTCCGAAAGCATATGCGGCAGGCGGTGCAGCGAGGGGTGAAGTTCCGGCTCATCCTCGCGGGCGTGTCGGATGTGGTGATCGCAAAGCAGGCGGAGCGTTACATGTACCGATGGCTGATCCGCAACGGCATAGAGATACACGAGTACCGCAGGAATGTCCTCCATGGCAAGATCGCAGTGCGGGATTCCCGATGGGTGACGGCGGGCTCTTACAATGTCAATAATATCAGCGCATACGCAAGTGTGGAGCTGAACCTAGACGTGGATGATGAGGCATTCGGGCAACATGTGCGCCGTGATCTGATGTCGATCCTTGAAAAAGATTGTGTCGCCGTGACGGCAGCCGACTACCGGACAAGGTACGGCCTGTTCCAACGATTCCTGCAATTCGCCAGCTATGAAATATTCAGGATGGTATTCTTCCTCTTCACATTCTATTTCAAGCAGCGATAGCCGGTGATGCCGGGATGTGCATCGGTAGAAAGCCACTCAGCGGATCGTTGGCATTCATTTTCCGACACCGTGGATCCTTTGCAGCATGAGCATCGGCGTCTGGCGGTTCCATCTGGCAAACCTGCCTCGCTGCACGATCAGTTCGTTATCCTCGGGATGTGAGAGGAAGTAATGGAACACGAACCTTTCACGCGGTGCCTGCCAGCCGATCACCTGTCCGAAACGAAGGTCGTTGAATACAAGGGTGTCACCCCATTTCTCAGCGGTATAAAATCCTTGTGAGAATTTCTTCAACTGCTGCAATTCCTCGTGATCCGCCACATCCGCCAGGAGTGTGTCATTTCGCGGGAAGTATTGCAGGGTTGGTATCTCCTTTCCGTCGAAGACCGATCTGTAGCCGACGCGATAACCGCTGCTGTCTTCGAGCACCACGAACCATAGCCAGTTATTCAGCGGCGAAGGGGTCGTGAAATACCTGTCGTATCCGATCTTTTCTTTTGCCGCCATCTCTCGTATGGAGAGGTCTATCGTCAGCTTGTTTATGATCGTGTATCCAAAGTACAGCACCGGTGCCCACAGCCCGATGATCGCCCATCTGCGTCTGCGCGGATCCGATTTTCGCATGATGATCAATGCTGCGAAACAAACCGCAGGTACGATCGAAAAGAACGGGTCCGCCACGTAGACCGAGTTGAATGATATACGTTTTTCGGAGAAGGGCTCGAAAAGTCCGACCCCGTAGTTATTGCATGAATCCAACAGCAGATGCACCATTACCTCGAAGAGGAAGAACCCAATGAATCTTTTCAGGGAGATGTCGTGCGGTCTGTGCAGGCGATCGGCCGCAAGTGCCATGAACACGCTGATGATGCCGGCGAACAGTAACGAGTGTGTGAAGCCGCGGTGTGCCAGAAGCTCATTTGGCAGCTTCATCCAGAAGCCTGCAACGAAATCAATGTCGGGGATGCTCTGTGCCAAAGCGCCCCATAGCATGGCCTTCTTCCCTAGTTTTTTCCCGAGGGTGACTTCGCCGATACAGGCACCCAGCACTATGTGTGTGAGCGAATCCATTGCCCGTAAAATTAGGCAATGCATTTCATTCCCATCTCAGATCGAGATCCCGATTCGATATATTTGCCTCATGGACCTGCTTTGGATGATCATCGGCATGCTGCTTCTTTTATTGGGCATTGCAGGGAGCTTGTTGCCCGTCGTTCCGGGACCTCCATTATGCTACCTGGCACTCCTCCTGCAACAACTGAAGGTTGTCAGCCCTTTTTCGACAGGATTCCTTATGCTTTGGGGTGTATTGGTCGTATTGGTCTCTGTGCTGGATTATGCAGTGCCTGTCTATGGCACGAAAAAATTCGGGGGCAGCCGCTATGGCGTATGGGGATGCATGATCGGATTCCTTGCAGCCTTCTGGTTGGGGCCATGGGGTATGGTGACAGGTCCGTTCATAGGTGCATTCCTGGGGGAGGTCATTGCCCACAGGGATTCCTCAAGGGCTTTCCGCGCTGCAATCGGATCCTTCACAGGGTTTCTCTTCGGGACACTCCTGAAACTGGTGACATGCATTGTGATGGGATATTATCTTGTCCTGAGTCTCTGGTGATAAAAAATCACAACCAAATCCGCGCTGTATTGTTGAACAAAAAAAAAAAATGAGTGTACTCCGGCAGATGGCAGAATACCTGTACATCAAAAAGAAGGATCCGAACGCGCCAGACTCGCAATGGATGCGGTATATGCACGGGATCAACAGGATATCGATATTCATGTTCCTCATCGGACTGCTGATCCTTGCGGTCAAGCTCATCAGAAGATGAAGGGGTTACTTCGTGGAGGGTTTGCTGGCGAGTACAGTGGCTATTGAATCCGCCGCTTTCGCAGAAGCATTGCCGCCCTCCCTCAGTAAGCTGCGCAACGCATCATAATCACTGAGCATCCTTTCGCGGCTTGCCGCATCGAAGAGGATCTTTTTCAGTTCCGTGATGAGGTTCTTCTCGTTCATATCATCCTGGATAAGTTCCTTCACGACTTCTTTTCCCATGATCAGATTCACCAAAGAAATATACGGCACCCTGATGAGTCTTTTAGCGATGAGATAGGAGATGCGACTGCCTTTGTAGCACACCACTTCCGGCACGCCGAAAAGGGCTGTCTCCAGTGTCGCCGTGCCCGAGGTGACGAGTGCGGCATCCGCTTCCTTCAGCAGGCCGTAAGTGTCCCCTTTCACCGTGTCCACGTTTGAATACTTCGATGTGAATGCCTCTATGAACGCGTCCTCCAATCCCGGGGCTTGTGCCACGGCAAAGCGACAGTCCGGGAAATGCTTCACGACCGCCAGCATCACCGGCAGCTTGATCTGCACCTCCTGTTTCCTAGAACCGGGCAGCAATGCGACCAGGGGCTTGTCTGTTTTTTTTTTCAGCGGCCTGTCATTCCCCGGCGTGGTATTCCGGCTTTCTTCAATGACTTCCACCAAGGGGTGGCCCACATATTCGACGGTGAAATCCCATTTTTTATAGAATTCCTTCTCGAATGGAAGGATCACAAGCATCTTGTCAACGGATGCTTTGATTTTTTTCACCCGGCCCTCTTTCCATGCCCAGACCTGTGGGGAGATATAGTATACTGTCCGGAAGGCGTGCTTCTTTGCAAATGCCGCTATGGGGATGTTGAAGCCCGGATAGTCTATGAATATCACGACATCAGGCTGGAAGTCGAGGATATCCCGCTTGCAGAACCGCATGTTCCGCAGGATCGTACGGATGTTCGCCAACACTTCAATAAAACCCATGAAGGCCAGATCCCGGTAATGTTTGACGAGTGTCGCCCCGGCGGATCGCATCATGTCACCCCCCCAGCAACGGATGTCTGCGGATGGGTCTCTTTTCTTTATTTCGCGGATCAGGTTGCTGCCGTGCAGGTCTCCGGAAGCCTCGCCGGCAATGATGTAATACCTCATGGGAATCGATTCGTCTGCAAATTAGGTGAATTGCAGCGCGATAGGGGAGGCTGAGAAAGAATATTGACGGCGGCTGGATTTCGTCGCATACCGGACTTTGCGGATGATGGCTTTCGGACCATTCCTTACATTCATGCATCATCCGTATTTTTTTCACTTTCAACTATGCCATCAAAAACATATATTTGAGTTAAATCAACGAAACCGATATGAAACGACTGCTGATTTTACTGATTCCGGTTGCCATTTGGTTCGCACTTCCCAGTTCATCTGTTCATGCAGCAGGCCAGCAATGGCAATCAATGCCGGCTTTCATCATACCGTCGGTTCATACCTTGCCGGCAGTTACGGGTACCCGAAATGGCCGTGTGGACCTCTCCGCACCCGGAATGGTCAAGAAACAGCGGATGGGGTTGATGCATAGGGCCACGCTAAGGCTATACGAAAAAAACATGCAAAAGCGCCTCGCAAAAGGGGCGGAGATAGATCCTGCCAACCGAAAGGCGAAGAACTCCATGATATTGGGGATTACCGCATTGGTACTTGCCCTGATTCCGTGGTACACGATACTGGCAGCGATACCCTTGGGGATCATCGCGATCGTGAATGGTCAACAAGCAAAAAAGATGGGTGCGAAAAAGATGAACGGCACAGGATTCGGCATCGCCGCCTTGGGCGTTGTGCTGTTGTGGGTGCTGATCTCAGCACTCGTGGTGACGGCTCTTCTCATCGGCGGGTGATCTTCACCCGAAATACTTGAATAATACTGAACTCAACGCGTAGACCAGCGTGACTGCGAAGATGCCTTTTGCCGTCTCGTCCCGCTTGGTATTGATGTAGTAGGTGAACAATG
>CAJBPC010000044.1 GCA_903957405.1 uncultured bacterium
ATGCCATCGGAAGGCTCCTGCCGGGGGTTCTGAACGATGAAACATCCGCCCTTTTCGATTCCTTCCAGGATAAGCTCCTCGCCCCACCCGTATACACCCGACCCGTCGATTTTCGCGGCCATAAAGTCCCGGATGTACTGCTCAGCGGTGACCACAGGAAGATCGAAGAATGGCGCCACGATCAGGCCATCTCCCGAACAACACAAAGAAGGCCTGACCTGCTGGACTGATCCAATGGATAACCGGATCTCAAGATAGGCTTCATCACTCCATCCCCGCCTGTTTCCAGAGCGCAACCCTCGACCGGAGCGCCGCAAGCTCCAGCACAAGCTCCTTGTTAGTGCGCTTCGCCAACAGGTAACGGACATGGGAAATGAAGGCCTGGAAGGCTTCCCACCAGCGCATACCGGCAAACAAGGTCACCGGAGCGGTCAATATGGCCAACCACACCCATGCGTTGCCGATGATCACGGCTGCCACGATGAGCAGCAACCACCACAGAAGATAGCCGAATCCGCCGGCCGCAGTGTTCACGCTGGTGTAAAAATCAATGCGCGTGACGGTCTTGTCGGCCACCCATTTGCCGAAACGCAGCGGGATGATATTGAGCATGAAGCCGAGGATGAAAACCGGAAAAAATACCAAGAGGCCGAACAGGTGCAGCAACGCGAAGTGGTAGCGCCCATTCACAGACGCATCCGAAAGACCATGCCGAAGAAGCAGGCCGTCATAACGGTCAAGGTTACCCGATAATTCGCGGGCAGCTTCATCACCGAGTTCGCTGACGCCGGCACAGACCTTTTTCTCCATCGCGAGCATGGGCACCCCTCGAAGGTGGTCGGCAGGACGGAAGACATCGTTCCGGTAAAGCTCCAGCAGCCTGTCGATCAGTTTGGTCCGGTCGGCCTGCTTCACGAACAGGATCGTCCCCGCGAATCTCTCCTCGAGTTCCCGAGTGAGCTGCGTAATGGCCTTTGCGGGATTCTCCCGGTAAGCGTCTGCATACCGATCTATCCGGGTGGGCTCTCCGGTCTGCAGGAGCACATCCGCCCTGAAACGATGACGGCTGTAGTTGATGCCCACGGGTATGACACGGATGCCGAGGGTGAAATCCTTCTTTGATTCAGTCTGGATCGCCACCCTTGCCGTCCCTTTCTTCAGCGGAAGCATGATCCGCTCCACCCGACTGGTGCCCTCGGGGAATATCAGCAGCATCCCCTTTTCATTCAATATCCGCTCCCCTTCGGCAAATGTCTCCTCGTTCCGCACAAGGTTCGCCTTGCCATGCTCGATGTTGTATATGGGGATCATATGGAACTTCCGCAATATCCGATTCACCATCGGCTTACGAAAGATATCGCTTCGCGCATAGAAAGATACCGGCCGCTTCATCAATACCCCCATCAGCATGGCATCCAGAAATGACGCAGAATGGTTCGATATCAAAATGACCGCCTCATCATCCGGAATGGTATCCTTTCCTACAAAGGTGATCCTCCTGAAATAAAAATGAAGGGTGATCCACATGACCACTTTTCCGAAATAATACAACATGCAGCCAAGATAATATTTTTTAGGATTGTAACGGACCGGTATCGGGTTACCACTGCCACAAGGAAACACCCGTTGATACGATTTCGCGCTGATCCGTCCATTTTCCACTTTGCATGATGACCGGATTATCTCATTTTTGCAACCCATGCACAAACTCATTGCGCTCCTATGCCTACTGACTTTTTTCGCCTGCAGCATGCACGCCCAGGATGGTCTTGGTTTCCAGGATGCGTTCAAGGTGTCGGTACGCCGGGCTGTGGAAAAAATCCGCATCGACGGACAACCGGATGAAACCACCTGGAAGAATGCCGACAAGGCGAACAACTTCCGGGAAAAATGGCCGAATGACAAAAACATGGCAAAACGCAAGACGGAGGTAAGGGTGGCCTTTGACGATGAAAACATCTACTTTTTCATCATCGCGCAAGACACGAACCATTATGTGGCACAGACCCTGAAACGCGACAACGGACTGTATGACAGCGATGCCGTCAGCATCGCCATCGACCCCGTCAACCAGCGCACCAACGGATTCCTCTTCTCCGTCACGCCCTACAACGTGCAATCCGAGGATCTCGTAAGCGCCAATACCTCGGGAGAGCTTAATTTCAGCTGGGACAATAAATGGTTCTCCGCAACGAAACGCCACGAAACACACTGGACCGCAGAGATCGCGATACCATTCAAAACGCTCCGCTATGATGCGGCAAAAAAAACATGGGGCATCAACTTCCTTCGATCAGACCTCAAGAACAACCAGTATTCCTCCTGGACACATATGCCGACGAACTTCAACTTTTATGATTTCGGCTACTCGGGAGCGTTAGTATGGGAGGAGGCACCTCCCCCGCCGGGCACGAACATCTCATTCATACCATACACCACGGGTTCCCTGCGCAGCGATACGGAAGAAGGTCTGCCGACCGCGGCACGCTTCAACGGCGGGTTCGACGGGAAGGTGGCGGTCACCTCATCCCTGAACCTAGACGTCACCGTCAACCCCGACTTCTCTCAGGTAGAGGTCGACCAGCAGGTGACGAACCTCACACGATTCAACATATTCTTCCCCGAAAGAAGGACGTTCTTCCTGGAAAACGACGACCTCTTCTCCAACTACGGCATACCGCCGATAAAACCTTTCTACTCCCGCAGGATCGGACTCGACCCGGAGGGCAGACAGATCCCGATCATCGGTGGTCTCCGGCTCTCAGGAAACATCAGCAAGAAGACGCGTATCGGACTCCTCAACATGCAAACCCTCGCCAAAGGCGATTACCAAGCCCAGAATTACACCGCCGCAACCTTCAACACACGCGTGCAGGCAAGATCCCTGGTGAAAGGATACTTCCTGAACCGACAGGCGTTCTCCGACGGTAAGGAATGGGCGGATCCCCTCGATGCATACGGTAGGAACCTCGGCATCCAATACGACTTCACCGATAAGGCCGGTAAATGGAATACCTGGAGCGGGTTCCACAGATCATTCAAACCGGGGATAAGCGGACAGGATCTATACCTGAACCAGGGTGTGCAGTTCGCCACAAAATACATCGAAGCAGTCATCGACTACAGTGATGTCGGCGAGCAATTCCACACCGACATGGGGTTCGTGAACCGCATCGAAAACTATGACGCCAAAGCGGACAGCAGCATCCGGAAAGGGTTCAGACAGACCTACGGCTCATTCACCTACCGGCTGTTCCCGGAAGGCAAGTCGGTCATCCAGCACAGATTCAAACTCGAAAATTTCACCGTCTGGAATCGTGATTTCAGTCTGAACGAACACAATCTCTCGCTTGAATACGAAATGATATTCCGGAACACTAGCAACCTCAGTGGCACATTGAGCATGGTAAAGAACAACCTACCGTTCCACACATCTTTCACCAGCGAAGCAGCGACACCGCTTCCTCCGGGAAGCTACCGGCATGCACAGGCAGGCCTCTCATTCGCGTCCGATTCAAGAAAACGACTCGTATTCAGAACAGAGCTGACCGCCGGAGGATTCTTCAACGGAAAACTCCTGCAGGCCAATGCAATGATCACCTGGAGGGCGCAGCCATGGGGAAACTTCTCCATCTTCATCGAACAGGCACGACTGCGTTTCCCCGATCCATACGGCCGGAACGACCTGCTCCTGGTGGCACCCCGCATCGAAGTGAATTTCTCCAACAGCATCTTCTGGACGACATTCCTGCAATACAACAACCAGAACAACAACTTCAACATCAACAGCAGGCTGCAATGGAGATACAAGCCCATGAGCGACATCTTCATCGTGTACACCGACAACTACTTCACGGATCCTTTCATGAAGCAAAAAAACAGGGGTGTCGTTTTCAAAATGAACTGGTGGCTGAACCTGTGAACCGTCCCACACAGCGCTGAAGCCCGTCTCATGGCCAAGATCCGAACCGATTCGATTTCATCACAAATCCTGCAGGCATTCATCGTTCCATTTCTTTAACTTTAGTGTCCCTAAAATTATTATCGGAATGTCAACCAACAGACGCAGTTTCATTCGCAACATCACGCTCGGATCATCTGTGCTGGCCAGCGGCATCGAGGTTCAGGCACAGGAGACCGGCACCAAAGACGCTGCCTTCAACATGTGCGGCTGTGCGGCCCCACAAATGGATAAGGTAAGGATCG
>CAJBPC010000045.1 GCA_903957405.1 uncultured bacterium
GGATAGTTTCGTTTTCGGTAGCAACCCAGCCCGGATTGATCTGATTCACCCGTACTCCTTCTTCGCGAAGAAGTGTATCACCAAGGTTACGGGTCATTGTCATCATTGCGCCTTTTGAAATACTGTAAGGAAGCAAATTAGGTTCGCCGCTATATGCATTTACGGAACCGATATTGAGTACACATCCATGTGTTTTTCTAAGGTGTGGCAAAGCAGCCTTGGTTAGTGCAAATGGGAAAACCGTGTTTACCTCCAAAACCTGACGAAGAAATGCAGAATCGGTACTGTGAATATCTGAGGAAACGATCATTGCCGCATTGTTCACAATTGAATCGAGCTTCCCAAAAGCTTTCAATGCCGCATCGATTAAGTGTTGTGGAGCATCTTCAAGAGAAATATCGACAATGCTCAATACAGCATTTGCTTCACCCAGTTCTTTAACTACGGCTTCTCCTGCCTCCTTGTTTCGTCCGTTGATGACCACCTTTGCTCCTTCTGCTACGCAGCGGACCGCTATGGCTTTTCCTATTCCGGTTGTACTTCCTGTTATAATAACAACTTTATCTTTTAATCGCATCAGTTTTAAAATGTTTTAAGTACGCTTTTCACTACTTCGCCCTTATGCATTTTTTCGAAGGCTGTATGCCAGTCATGGATAGACCACACCCCTCCAATAATTGGACTTACATCCAATGCTCCGCTCGCCATTAATGCGATAACACGCTCCCAAATAGGCCAGTTATGGCTGAAGCTACCTTGAAGTCTGACGTTTTTCTGAATGATAGGATCCAAAGAAAATCCCAGTGGCTGAGGACCCCAGCCAACTTTTGATATAATCCCATTCGGACGAACCAGCGCCATCGCCATCTTCATGGTAATACTTGCACCTGCTGCGTCAATAATGCAGTCTGCACCAAGCCCGTCACGCCTCATTGCCCATTCTGTAGCATCTCCGATGAATGCCTCACAACCGTATTGTTTTGCGATTTCTAAACGATGTTTGTCTGATTCTAATCCAACAATAGCAACTTCTGCACCGCATAGCCTTGCCATTGCTGCACAAAGGATCCCAATTGTTCCCGGACCAAGTACAACAACCCGGTCACCTGGCTTAAGACGTGCGTTTTCAACAACAGCGCTATATGCTACACAACAGGGCTCAGTAAGACAGGCGTGCTCAAAAGAAATTTGATCTGGCACTCCATGCAAACAACGTTCCGGGACACGAACATAACGGGTCATCGCACCATTTACGCCATATCCAAAGCCTTTTCTAGAAGGGTCAAGATTATATAATCCGATTTTTGTCATCGGGCTATTCATATCTATGATCGCGGCAGTTTCACTAACCACTCTGTCACCTTCTTTCCATTTGGTTACATTTTTGCCTGTTTCAGCAATAAATCCTCCAAATTCATGTCCAAGTACAACAGGATAATTTACTGGCCAGCTATGGTCTGCTGTCCATTGATGTAGATCACTGCCACAAACGCCTACATTGGCTACTTCGAGCAATATATCATTATCACCAATTGTTGGCTTTTCAATTTCACGAATTTCAACTGACCCTTTCTCAGGTGCATAGTTAACAACAGCGGCTGATTTCATATTTTATATAAAAAAGATTACTGAACTGATTTTATTTCCCCCCAATAACTACATCCCCATAGGCATGTATCTTTTCGCAGATTAAACGAAGCGAGCTTTCCAGATTACCATCAGCCGTTTTGAAAGCATCAGCATCAATTGTTAAAGGCGCTCCAAGAACAACCATTGGCGCTCCAAATTCTGGGCAACGAATTGCTTGTTCTAATGTTAATCCACCAACTGCCTGAACAGGAATGTTTACTGCATTCACTACTTCGCGAAGCTGATCAAGAGGACTAGGCATGCGATTTCCTTGTGCAGCAATTCCGCGGCGTTCGTCATAACCGA
>CAJBPC010000046.1 GCA_903957405.1 uncultured bacterium
ATGCCCCACAGCAGCGCCACCGGCACCCGTTGATATCGCTTTGATGCCTTCATCCACCCTTTTTTGCAAGGTCTATTCGGAGTATGGCAGGCGTTCTCACCCCTGCCCTGATCTCCCCGCTGGGGATATAGAACGCATCTTCCCATGCCACGACTGTCGTGGTGACAGGGGCGTCCTGTGTCAGCTTGCCTATTGTTTTGGATTTGCCGGAAGTGAAATCATAGAAAATGACCTTTCTGTCGAATCCAGGATGGCCTGCCTGCAGTTCGTTCTTTTCATTGATGAGCCGCTGCTTTTCTGCCTCCACCGTTGATGTCGCGATCGAGGTGAGCAGCTTTTCCACTTTAGTGAAAGTGCCTCCGCGATCACCGCCGAAGAGCAGTGCGCCTTTGGTACCGAGGGCGATGCCCGTTCCTGCAGAGATCGGATATGGCAGGGCGGGACGGTTCACCCATCTTCCTTCCGATGGACTGAGTTCGTATACGGAATCATAGAGCTCACTGATGCCGTCCGGTTTCTTACAACGACCACCCAAAAGGTGAAGGACGATGGCGTATTCCCGTTCGATCGCTGTGAGTACGGCGTGAGACACCGGCTTCGGCAGCGGCGGCAATGGCGACCATCCGCCTTCGAGGTCGCCCAGGTCGATCGTCCAGCACTGGTCGGAAGGCCCTTTGGGCGATTCCCCACCGGCGATATAGACCCTTCGGTCGCAGAAGGCGGCGCTTGCATTCGTCAGCGGGACCGGAAGAGGCGGCAACGTGTCAATGGCTATGGATGCGGAACTGTCATCCCAGCGAAGGAGGTAGACTTTGTCGCGGATGCCTGCCCCATTCTCTCCGCCGGCGTAAAACACGCCTTGTGGCGTGGAGCAGCTGGCGGCATAGGCTACCTTCTCCGGTAGCGCAGCTGAGGCGGGGTTTTCGACCAGCCGGTCGCCATTTTTCTCGAAAACACGGACCCTGTCGTGGTAGGCTTTCGCACCACCCTTCCATGGCGGACCGTCAGGAAAATCGGCACCGCCGGCCACGAGCAGGTGCGCACCGTGGCTTCCTATGACCGCACCTGCCACGCCGGGCTCGAGTTTTCCCACGATGCGGGTGCTGATCGTCATCCCCTTGTGCTGACCAAAAAGGCCGGTGGAAGTAGCCATAAAGAGTGTTAAAGCGATTGTTGAAAGGATATATTTCATAGCAGTTAAGCGGTGATTCCTGTATCCATCAATTTTTCGGGCTTACCGGGTATGGATCGGAAGCGTTGGAAGCCGATTTTTTCCACTTCGGTTCGAAAACGTTCAAAATCGGTGTCGCTCATGTTTCTAACGGGAAGCCTGAATGCTCCGCAGTCCAAACCGATCAGTTTCATATAAGCCTTTCCAGTTGCGATGCCACCGTACTTCCCCAGCAGGCGTATCATGTCTATGGATGTCTGCTGGCATTGAGCGGCCCTTTTCAGGTCGCCTCGCTGGAAAGCCTCGATCAGTTCGTAGTAGAGGGGAGCCGCGTAGTTGAAGGTACTGCCGACAGCCGCCTTCGCGCCCAGGGAGAGGGCCGGCAGCATGTTTTCGTCCCTTCCCCAGAGCATATCGTACTTGCCGTCAGCGAAATTCAAACAGGACTGGTAATCCATAAAGTCCTCATGGGTGTACTTGATGCCCATAAAGTTAGGGATTTGTCTGTCTACTGCACGCAGGAGGTCGTACATGGAATAGCCCACGCCAGTGAGTACGGGTATGTGGTAGTAGTAGAAGGGCATGTCGGGCACGGCGGAGGCCACTTCGCTGCAGCATTCGGCGAGCATGTCGACGTTCGCCGGTATGAAGTAGAAAGGCGACAAGAAGGATACGGCATTAACGCCCACTTCCTTTGCATGGTGTGCCAGCTCCTTGCATTCAGCGAGCGAATTTCCGCCAAGCAGTTGCATCACCATGAAATCCTTGTCGTCCCTTGTCAGGGCCACCCAGGCTTCCGCCACGGATTGTTTCTCTTTGAAAGTCATTGACACGCCCTCTCCGGTGGAGCCGCAAATGAAAGCGCCCTTCACACCGTTGGCCTTGAGCATGGCATAGTACGATGGTATTATTTCGAGATGCAGGGAGCCATCGGGGTGCATGGGGGTAAAGGGTGCGGCTACCAATCCCTGCAAGTGGATCCTTTTCATGATCGGGGATTTAAAGTCCGGCAAGATACAAGGAACATCTTGGATGCGCCTGTCATCTTGCCGGAAAGTGAATGGTCTTGCTGCAGAAAGGCTCAATAGCCCTGGGTCTGCGTCAGCAAGGGGTCGTTATTGAGCATGGTGAGCGACAGCGGTAAGAGGAGCTTGGCCGCGGTCGACGCCGAGAGGTAGGTTGGGTTCAGGTTGGCATAGACGTACGCATCTCCTGCCCTCCTGAGAGCCCACCAGCGCTTGCCTTCGCCGATGAACTCGCGCAGGTATTCGTTGAGGATGGCATTCATATTGGCGGCCGATCCGCTGTTCACATGGGGCGTGAAGCCTGCGCCATAGGCACGCTGCCGGATGGCGTTGATCTCGGCCGAGGGGTCTTCCCCGAGTTTAGCCTTGGCTTCTGCAAGGAGCAGCAGCACGTCGGCGTAACGGAATATCGGGAAGTCGTTGTTGTAAACCTGTGCGGTACCGGCCGTAGTGCCGAGGTACTTGGTGAGCAGGACTCCCCTCACCGCGAAGGGAGCCGCGTTGGAATACATCACCCGGAAAGTCTTCGAGATCCGCTGATCAGCAGGGGCCGTGGTCAGCCTGGTGATCATCGCCTGGTTGAGGCCGACGCGGTTGGCGCCATTCACGAATGGATAGACGGATGACACCGTCGGAGTGGCGGCCAGATCGAAGGAAAGCGTGTTGGCCTGGATCGAATTCACCAGGAAGCTGCCGAAGATGCCGTTCTGCGCCTGCTGCAACTCGTAGTTGACAGCAAAGATCATCTCCTTGTTGTTGGTCTTCCGGGTGGGATCGAAGATGTGTGCATAGTCGGCATGGAGGCCGAGCAAAGCGCCTTCGAGGTTCCTTACCTCCTGCAGGGAGGTGCGTGCGATGGTGAAGTCGGCATTTCCGCCGCCCATGTGCGTGCCTGAC
Source organism: uncultured bacterium (assembly GCA_903957405.1). Lineage (GTDB taxonomy): Bacteria > Bacteroidota > Bacteroidia > Chitinophagales > Chitinophagaceae > Pollutibacter. The sequence continues at coordinate 3,094 of CAJBPC010000046.1, forward strand.
CAGAGGAAAACGTCGCCCTTGAGTACCAGGGATGCGAGGCGACTCCAGTAAACCCGCTTATCTGTAGACAACAGATTGGTTGATCCGAATAGCTGCAGCGACTTCTCTATGTCGCTCTTCACCTGCGCCATGACCGTATCTGCTCCAGTGCGGCGCTTGTAGGTCTCGGCAGCATTGATGATGGTCTCTACGGGTTCGGTATTCAGTGGCACGTCGCCCCAGGTGCGCAACATGGTGAAGTACACATAGGCCCTCAGGCCGTGCACTTCGGCGAGGATCCTGTTCTTTTCAGCCTCGGGCAGGGGTGTTTGCGGAATGATCTTGATGACGTTATTGAAATTGTAGATCAGGTTGTAGAAACCCGCCCAGTCGCCGAACGGCACGTTCAGCCGGCTGATGTTATGCCGGTAGAGGTTCTGGAGACCGCCGTCGACAGATTCGGTGAAGAGTCCATCCACCCAAATATCGGAACGCATCTCCCCGAGTTGGAAGAAAGTGCCGTTATAGGCGCGGAACCTGCCATAGACGCCATGGTAGAGGGTACGTGCGGCGTTCGGGTCTTTGAGTGCCTGGTCCTTGCTGATGGTGTCCTGGGGCACCACTTCGTCCAGTTTCTTAGTACAGGAGAGGGTGCCGAGCATCATTAAGATGGCGCTGCAGATCAGGAGATGTATATGCTTTTTCATCATCTTTCGGTTTAATGTTCGATAATTCGTTTACAGGGTTACCCTCACGCCAAAGGTCAGACGACGCGGCAGTGGGAACCTGCCCTGGTCGAATCCGCCCACTTCAGGGAAGTTGCCGCTATAGCCGGATAAATACACCAGGTTGGAACCGGTGACATTGAAGCTGAGGCCCTTCACCCTGTCACGGAGATATCTACCCAGCAATTTCGGGGTCAGGTCGTATGCCAGCGTCAGTTCACGAAGCATGACGTAATCTCCCTTCTCCCATAGGTTTGCGGCAGGGTTGTTGCCACTCGCGTCGGTGGCGTAGTTGCGGCCATGGTTTGCCCAATAAAACCGCGGCATGGTACCGGTGGGGTTGGTAGGCGACCATGTTTTTAGGATGTCGGTCGTGGAATTCTGCGAGCCCTGCACCTGGCTGAGGCCCCTCACGATCTGGTTGTTGAGGACGACGAACCCGAAGGCGTAGTCGAAGCCGGCATACAGCCTGATGCCTTTGAACGAGCTGCTGAGGTTGAAACCTCCCATATGCTGCGGCGTAGTGCGGCCTACATACTGGAACTGACGGCTATCGATGGTGTCGTTCTTATACACCTGATCCCACTGGGCATCACCCAACTGCTTGATGCGCTTGTTGGCATAGGGCAGGAAGGCGTTGAAGAGGTTCGCATCACCGTTGAGCTTTGCGTCATCGGTGTAGATGCCGTTCCACTTGGGCGCCCATACCTCGTCGAGTCCTATGCGCCTGCCTTCAATGAGTCCACCGACATAGATCTGCTGTCCGGGGTTCTTTGGATCCCATACGAAGAATCCGCTGGTGCGATTGCCGGGCAGCGCGTTATATGGCAACTTCTTGGCATAGCTCTTTACGTGAAAATAATTGGCGCCGATGTCGAGGCTGAAGCCGTCGGGGCGGTTCGGTACGATCACCCTGGCGTTGAGGGCCAGCTCAATGCCCTTATTCTGCAACTGTCCGAGATTGGTCGTATAACTGCCGAAGCCCGTCTGCGAGGAGATGTTCAGCCCAGCGAGTTTATCATACACGTTGCGGATGAAGTAGTCGATGTTCATGGTCACCCGCTCCTTGAAGAAACCTAGGTCAGCACCGAAGTTAAGGCTGTTGGTACGCTCCCAGCGGACATCGGAGTTGATATAGCTGTTGACGAAGGTGCCACCCAAGCCATTATAGGTTCCTGCATTGTTATACACTTGTGCCGTGGCGAAGTAGCCGAGGGAGTTGATATTTCCGTTGACGCCATAGCTGAGTCTCGGCTTCACGCTGCTCAGGTACTTCGAGAGTCCGGAACCCGCATAGAACTTCTCGTTGTGCAGGTTCCATCCGACGGAGACGCCGGGGAATGTACCATAATAGTTGCCCTTCTTGAGGCGGCTTGACCCGTCGATGCGCATGACAGCAGTGAGCAGGTAGCGGTTCAAATAGCTGTAGTTGACCCTGCTGATGGCCGAAGCGATCCGTTCCCATTGGTTGAAATTGGAGGATGCACCGGCCGGATTGATGATGGTGGTACCCTGCAAGCTTGGAGGGGTGGATGCTGTCAGCCAAGGTATCAGATCGGTGGGTGCGCCCTGCGAGAAACCGGAATTCACATAGTTTCGGTAATCGTAGAACTCACCGCCGGCGAGGGCTGTGATGGTATGGCCTGAAAACACCTTGTTGAACTGCAGGAAGGCGTTGGTGCTGTACTGCGTCGTCTTCGTATTGTTGAAGCTCGCGGCCCTGTTGGTATTGAAGGCGCCGCCATTACCCTGCTGAAAGGCCTTGGTGAAGAAGTTATTGTTGGTATACTGAAAATATCCCGAACCGCTCGCCAGCACCTTCAGGAAGGGAAGGATGGTGTATTCGAGGTTGACGCCGCCTAGGAAGCGCTGCTGGTTCGTGTTGTTGGTTGTCAAATTACTCCAATACAACGGATTGCCGAGGGTCACATCATTGGGACCAGGCAGGATCTCTCCGGTATTGTCGTTCACGTAGCGGACTGTCGGCGCCACGCCCACGAAACGCTGCAGCAAGCCTCCAGCCGCTCCGCCCTCCGGATCGACGTTGTTGAACTGTCCGTATGGCAGCGACTGCTGCACTGTGTAGGCACCGATATTGCTCGTTATCTTCAGGTTACGGCCCACATTGATGCCGCCGTTGAAGTTCATGTTGAAACGCTTCAACCAGGAGCCGATGACCATGCCATTGTCCTTCACCGTACCGAGCGACAAGGCGTACGCACCCTGATCGTTGGCGCCGGAGAAGCCAAGGCTGTGCTCGTCGGTATTGACCTGCTGAAGGATCATCGCCTCTCGCTCACGCGCACTGAGGTCGGTGAATATCAGGCTGTCCATTTGCGAGGGGTTGAATGGATTTGGATCCACCAGCAGTTTCCACCTCGGATCGCTCAGCAGCTGGCGGTTCAGACCGGTGACCAACTGTGTGGAATAGAGACCGATCGGCGAACCCCATCCGCTGTTCACGGCCCAACCCCAGGAACCCAGCAGCTGGTTGCGATCTGTGTTCATGGCATTGGTGTTTCTATCGAGCGAATCGGCGCGGAAACGCGCCTGCAAGCCAAGCCTGTTCATGCGGATGTAATCAGACGCATTGAGGTATTCTGATGGGTTCTGACGAGTGTAGTTGATGGTCTTGGCAAAGGAATAGGTCACCTGCGTCCGCCCCTTGGTACCTTTTTTAGTGGTCACCAAGACGACTCCGTTGGCGGCACGCGCCCCATAGATCGCTGTCGATGCTGCATCTTTCAAGAGGTCGATGCTGGCGACATCGTTGATGTCGAGACCGTAAAGGGATGGCACGATCACTCCGTCGATGATGAACAGTGGCGTACCGTTGCCGCCGAACTCCGTACCGCCCCGGAATGAAATGTTGGGCGTCGTACCTGGCTGGCCCGTACGCTGCTGCACCCTGAGGCCGGGCACATTACCCTGCAGCACGGTGGCCACGTTGGAAGAGGGGCTATGCTCGAAAGCCTTGGGATCGACACGGGCGACGGCCCCCGTCACCTCTTTTCTGCGCTGTGTGCCGTAACCCGTCACCACGACATCCTGCAGCTCTCCGGCCTTCGGTTCAAGTCCAGCGTCCACGACTGAACCCGCCCCCACGACAACCTCCCGGGCGTCATATCCCGAAAATGTAAAAACAAGTATATCC
>CAJBPC010000047.1 GCA_903957405.1 uncultured bacterium
CAGCCCTGCACTCCTCGATGATCCCGTCCACCCGGTCCTTTGTCAGGTGTTCCCTGTAATGTTTGCCGAGCTGCATCATGGGTGCATAGCCGCAAGCTCCGAGGCATTCGACCGTCTTCAGCGTGAACAAACCATCCGTTGTCGTCTGCCCAACCCCGATGCCAAGCCTTGACTTGATATGGGTGATGATGTCATCGCTTCCGCGAAGCATGCATGGGCCCGTGTGGCAGACCTCAAACACATGTTTTCCAACAGGTTCGAGATGGAACATGCTGTAGAAAGTGGCCACCTCATATACTTCTATGGGTTCCATCTGCAGGAGTGAGCCGACATAATCCATGGACTCCGGACTCAGCCATCCGCCAAATTCCTCCTGTGCCAGGTGGAGTAGGGGTATCACCGCACTCTTTTGCCTCCCTTCCGGGTATCGTTCGATGATCCTGCGAACCTCCTCGAGCTTGCTATCTGAGAATCGTATCATTTGCTTCTGATTGGAGGTTGAGATGGGAAAGGATATTCCCCGCTCAACCACATGCCTGACTGTTGTAATTATATTTGCTTTTACTGCCCATCGCGCCATTCATCATGCGTCCATCTCACCTGCTATCAGGTTCAGAGAACTCATCGTGATGATCGCATCACTGAGCATGCTGCCCTTGATGATCTCCTCATAAGCCTGGTAATAGATGAAGCATGGCCTACGGAAATGCAACCGGTAGGGGGCACGTCCGCCATCGCTGATAAGATAGAATCCCAGCTCCCCATTGCCGCCTTCCACCGCCTGGTAAACTTCTCCCGGCGGGATATCCGTCTCTCCCATCACGATCTTGAAATGCCAGATAAGGGCTTCCATCTTCGTATAGACGTCCTGTTTCTCGGGCAGATAGTATTCAGGCACATCCGCATGATATACATCCGCCTCTGACCCTTTGAAATCCTGTATCTTCCGGTACGCCTGCCGGATGATCGACAATGACTGCCAGATCTCCTCGGTGCGCACCATGAAACGGTCATAATTGTCCCCCGTCTTGCCTACGGGTATCTGGAAATCGAAATCCTGATAGCTCGAGTATGGTTCGTGGACGCGAACGTCGTAATCCACTCCGGTAGCCCGAAGGTTCGGTCCGGTGAAACCGTAGTTGAGGGCTCGGTCCGCCGTGATCGATCCGGTACCCCTGGTGCGTTCGTAGAATATCCGATTCCGGGTGAGCAGCGCTTCCAGTTCTTTCTGCGCCTTCGGATATTCTTCAAGAAAACGCTCGAGTTTATCCCATACGGCCTGTGAGAAGTTGCGCTCGAAGCCACCGACCCGGCCCATGTTGGTGGTCAGTCGGGCACCGCAGATCTCTTCATAGATTTCATAGACCAGCTCCCGGTATTGCATGACGTAGAGAAACCCTGTGAATGCACCGGCATCCACCCCCACGATGGAGGTGCACACGAGGTGATCGGTGATGCGCGCAAGCTCCATGACGATCACCCGGAGGTAGTCAACCCGCTTCGGCGTGGTGACACCGAGCAGTTTCTCGCAGGTCAGGTGCCAGCCCATATTGTTGATCGGAGAGGAACAATAATTCAGCCGGTCCGTTAGCGTGGTGATCTGATAGAGCGGGCGCCTCTCCGCGATCTTCTCGAATGCACGGTGGATATAGCCTACCGTGGCTTCCGCCGCCACGATCCGCTCTCCGTCCAACTCAAGGATGTTCTGGAATACCCCATGCGTGGCGGGGTGCGTCGGGCCGAGGTTGAGGGTAGTGGTCGTCTTTCCTATCGAACCCTCAGGCAGCCTTATGTGATTGTGTTCCGACATAGTTTGTTTTGTCTGCATCGGCGGATACCGCTCCGCCATACTCACGTTAACGAATAACCGAGGCTTATCCCCGGCCGAACATCTCATCGTCCTTGTCGATCCTCGTCTGGTCCTCCAGCGGGAATTCCTTCCGCATGGGGAAGTAATCCATCTCATCCACATTCAGCACGCGCTTGAGGTTGGGGTGCCCGACGAAATTGATTCCGTAGAAATCATAGGTCTCGCGCTCCATCCAATTGGCGGCGGAGAACAGCCCCGTGGCCGTGTATACATCCGGTTGTGCGACGGGGGCATACGCTTTCATCCGCACCCTGACATTCGCCACGAGGTTGTGCAGATGATAAACGACGCAGAGTTCCTCGTCTTTTCGGTCAGGATAATGCACCGCCGTGAGGTCTGTCAGGAACCGGAAGGCAAGGTCCTGCTCGTCGTTCAAAAAGTTGAGCACTTTCAGGTTCTGATCCCGGGCCACCGTAAATGTGAGCATCCCGCTCGGCTCGACGAGCTCGGTGACGGCATCTCCGAATCTTTCCAGGAGCCGGGCTTTGATATGTTCGTTCGTCAGTGACATCTGTCAGTGTTTGGCCGGGCGCGGGCCCGGATCATTTTCGGTTATTCTATGCCGTAAGACTCCATGAGCGACTTGTACCGGTCGCCGTTGCGCCTCCGCAGCGGCTCGTTATGGATGAGGTCCTGTATCCGCAACACACCGTCGATGATGGCTTCCGGGCGGGGAGGGCAACCGGGCACGTACACATCCACTGGTACCACCTGGTCGATGCCCTGCAGGACAGAATACGTGTCGAAGATCCCGCCACTGGAAGCACAGGCACCCACTGCTATCACCCAGCGTGGCTCTGCCATCTGGAGATAAACCTGCCGCACCACCGGTCCCATCTTCTTGGCAATGGTGCCCATGACCATGAGCAGATCGCATTGCCGGGGTGTAAAACCCAAACGCTCCGCTCCAAACCGACCCAGATCGTATGTGGAGGCCATGGTCGCCATGAACTCGATGCCGCAGCAGGAGGTCGCAAATGGCAGCGGCCAGATCGAATTCTTACGGGCAAGGCCAACGACTTTATCAAAAGATGTGGCAAAGAAACCCTCCCCCATGTGCCCTTCGGGCATGGAAGCCTGATTGATGCCCCAGTCTTTGGTGCTTTTAGGATGTATGTTGAATCTTACCGGACGTGACATATGTGGTTATCTAAATGGTTAAAGATCGATGATTGCCTTCTATAACAACCATTTTGAAGCTTGGTTGTCACAAGACCGCGATATCACCTCGAGCCCGTCAATCTTCCCATTGCAGGGCTTTCTTACGGATGATGTATATGAAGCCCGCCAGGAAAAGCCCGACGAACAATATGACTGCCCAGAATCCATCCCAGCCAAGTTCCCTGAAATTGACTGCGTACGGATAAAAGAATATCACTTCCACATCGAAGAGCACGAAAAGGATCGCCACAAGGAAGTACTTGATCGCCATCGGCTGCCGCGCATTGCCTTGCTGTGCGATCCCGCTTTCAAATGTCTGAAGTTTGTCTTTCGTCAGCCGTTTCGGACCGAGGACATGGGAGGCCGACAACATCACGGTCACAAACAGGAAGGCAAACAGAATTTGCAGCCCTATCGGGAAATAATCGGACGACGCCCCCTCTTTCACGGCGTTCAAAGCCTGGGACTGCAGCAGTATTAGATCTTGCATAGAGAGGTATCTTTGAAGAAGCGCAAAAATACATCGGGCGTCGGGAAAAACAATACGGCTTCACAAAAGAAACCGGGTCATGGCTTTCTGCTGTTGCATGGGCCATGACCCGGTCAGATATCATACAATCGGATCGATCATCAAGGATTCGCAGTCGTTTGAGGGGGTGAAGGGTTCCCTCCTGTCGGTTTAGAGCCTCCCTTATTACCTGCCTTCAGCAGGATCTCCCTGTTTTTTGCGGCATCGGCATTGACCGGATCGATCTCAAGGATCTTGTCGAGGTATGTGATCGCAGTCGGAAAATCCTTTTTCATGTTGGCCGTATACCCTGCCATATACCCGAGTGCCGTGATCAGCGTGTTCTTATTCTTCACCTTGTCTTTTTCCGCCACTTCGATGAACTTCTGGCAGTCAGCGATCGCCATTCCCTTTTCCATCGTCGAGTCGACGACAGACAATGCACGGAAGCTCCAGTAATATCCATACACTTCATCGGGGTATTTAAGGGAATACATTTTAAAGATGCTGTCAGACCTCAGGTATTCTCCTGCCCGGAAATTCTCGAAGCCAGCATTGTAGATATCCACTTTGCCGGGATTGGGATTCACTGAAAGTACCTTGGTGTACCATTCGGCCGCTTTGGGCTGGTTCTTAGCGCCTTTGAAGAAGTTTGCGGTCTTGCGGGTGTATTCGATCTTATTGCTCAAAGAAGTATCCGATGTGATGGCTTTCCCGAAATATTCATCCACTTGAGCCTGGCGGTCTGGGAACTTGGCGGCGTTCATGGCCATCGTCACATAGTTGTCGGGAACGATCTGATCGGGGCGGGCCTTGCTGAAGAATTCCTCCAGCCGTGCGATCGCATTGACGGAATCACCCAGCTTGTCATGACAGTAGGCTTGCAGCCTGTAAAGTCGGGCATCGGCCTGAGCGCCCTGTATTTTTGTGAGCTGCTGGGCTTTTTCAATGGCACCCTTGAAATCTCCGGATGCATACATCAGACTGGCCTCTTCGTAATCGAGCGCCGGTCCCATATCGGCCGTTGACTTGTATTTATTGAAGTAGGTTGTTGCCTTGTACACGTCTCTGGAAAAATAATAGGAGTACAGGTCGTAGTATGCCGGAGCATATGACGGGTCCATCTCGATGGCCTCTTCGAAATTTTTCAGGAATATATCTCGTTGATCGCTGCCCTGGGTCAGATAGACCTTGCCGATCTTGTATTTAGCGGCAGCGTGACGGGGGTCTATCAGCAGTGCATTCTGGTAAGAGGATACGGCATTCCCACCATCCATCAATTTGCGGTACGCGTCCCCGAGCGTGATGTACACATCCGGATCTTTCGTGCCTTTTTTCTGGGCATCGTACATGGCAGTGGCCATTTTCAGTTTTTCAATGGCATACGCCGCATCTCCCGATTTCTCCAGGTTAGCCTTGCCGATGGCGTTCAGCACGGGAATATCCTTCCCCTTCGTCAGGCTCAGTGCCGTCTCGAAACGCTGGCGCGCATCATTCAACTTGCCTTCTGCGAGCTCTGCCTGACCCATACCCGCCAGCAACAAAGGGTTGGCGGCATTCGCACCCTCCAGTCCCTTCTGCAGCACACCCTTGGCTGCACTCGGATTGTAAAGACCAAACTCGGCCTGTGAAAGCAAATAAACCGCCTCCGGATCATTGGGGTTCGCCGCCACCACTTTCTGAAGCATGTCCCTGGCACTCTGGTATCGCTCATAATAGATGGATTTCCTCCCATCTTGTACGGATTGCGCCATGAGCGATTGACCCGTCAGCAACACCGCGGCAACGAGGCCAAATTTCAATTTGGTCATTGTAATCGTCGTTTAAATTGATGTAAATATAGTAATTAATTGCCTGCCTCTCACTCTTTAAGGTTCACCCTGCGGACTTGAAGCGCTTTCCACTCCGGCACAAGATAAGACCTTTTGAAAATAAGCTGACCCTTCTCATGCTTGAGGAAATTCA
>CAJBPC010000048.1 GCA_903957405.1 uncultured bacterium
AAACAAGGGCGAAGAAGCCGCATGACATCAGGTTGATGCTAAACCCATGCCAAGGGCTCATCCGCCACCGACATTGAACCGGTATCCGGAAATCCAAAACCCCCGACCATCAAATCCGGTCGGGGGTTTACGTTTATTTGACAAACCATCGACCGGCCATGCCTGAAAGCCAATGCCGAACGACGGGCTTATCCGTCCCTTAAGCATCATCCCTCATGAAGAACGGTTGGTGCATAAGGGATTTCTCACCCAACCCACCCCCTCAAGAACATCTGTGGCAATACATATGCACCGCCTCCATCCCCGATTGGCATTAAGAAGTTACCTTGCAGACTTATGGAAAGATCCAACTTCGTCGATCAGATACGCATCTTCTGCCGCACCGGACACGGCGGCGCCGGAAGCAAACACTTCATGCGGACAAAATTCAACGCCATGGCCGGTCCTGATGGAGGCGACGGAGGCCGCGGCGGACATATCATTCTGCGCGGAAACAGAAACCTGTGGACACTCCTGCATATGCGCTACTATAAAAACGTACTGGCAGATGACGGACAAGGTGGGGATAAAAACAACTGCACGGGAAGAGACGGTAAAGACATCATCCTCGAAGTGCCATTGGGTACCATCGCCATGGACGAAGAAACCGGTGAAAAAGAAATCGAGATCCTCGAAGACGGACAGGAAGAAATTTGGATCCGGGGCGGGAGAGGAGGATTAGGGAATAAAAACTTCGCCACCCCCACCAATCAGGCACCGGAATACGCACAGCCCGGTGAAGAAGGGGTGGAGGGATGGAAAGTCCTCGAACTGAAGGTGCTCGCTGACGTAGGACTCGTAGGCTTCCCAAATGCCGGCAAATCGACCCTGCTGTCATCCATCACCGCCGCGAAACCCAAGATCGCAGACTACGCCTTCACCACCCTCATACCACAGCTCGGCATGGTGGAATATCGAGAAGGTCGGTCATTTTGCATGGCAGACCTGCCCGGAATCATCGAAGGTGCGGCAGAAGGAAAAGGCCTCGGCCACAGATTCCTACGACATATCGAACGCAATCCGATCCTGCTGTTCCTCATACCCGCCGACAGCAAGGACCACGGACAGGAATTCAAAATCCTGAGGAGCGAACTCGAACGCTATGACCCCGAACTGATGGACAAGAGATTCATCATCGCCATCAGCAAAAGCGATATGCTCGATGAAGAACTCCGAAATGACATCGAAAAAGAACTGCCGGCAGACATCCCGCATGTATTCATATCCGCCGTCAGCAGCCAGGGCCTGCAAGAGTTGAAGGACTTGCTCTGGAAAACCCTGCAGGAATCCTGATTTTGTCAGTCAACGGCATTCTGATTACATTCATGGTCAAGAATCAGCAATGCACCATCACACCCCGTCGTGGTTGAGGTTCCTGGTACAACTCAGGAAAGCCCTTCAGCACTTCGCAATCCTGCTGAAGCTGCTTTGGGTCTTCTTTCCCGGCGTCTTGCTCATCGCGATCGCCGGTCACCTCTTGACCCATCTGCTGCAAGGACAGGATGTGGTGATGATCGCACTTGAATCGAAGACTCGCGGATTCTTCGTGATGACGGGACTGGTCTTCTGGGCTGTCGTCGCATGGTACTCGTCAAGATTGATCGCATACAATAAGGACAGCCTATTCGAACTGTTCCCGCAAGGGCTGTACCACGCTCCAAGGCTAATCGGCTACGGTTGCTTCGCCGCAATCCTCTATGCCTTCCTGAATCTACCGGTGCTGGGCCTTCCAGACCGGCTCCCCGGCTGGATCATGGCAGTGGATCTTGCTCTATATTTTCTGTTTCACCGGGTATTTGAAAATATCCGCGACCGCCACGACGAAGATGCCCTTGAC
>CAJBPC010000049.1 GCA_903957405.1 uncultured bacterium
ATCCCGTCACGGGTGCGGTCTGGGAGCATGAGCATGGTCCAAAGGGTGGGGATGAGGTGAACATCATATCCAAGGGTGCACATTACGGCTGGCCGCAGTATTCCATTGGTGTGAACTACGATGGCACCACGATCTCTCAAGGACATACTGCCTCGGGTATCACCCCACCTATCCATACATGGACCCCGTCGGTCGGCGTTTGCGGTGCTGCCTTCATCACTTCCGACCGGTTCCGTTCATGGAAGGGAAATCTGCTGGTGGGCGGTCTGGCTTCCCAGAAACTGTATCGCTGTGTCCCGGATGGGGCGAGCATTCCTACGGTGGAAATCGTATCGGGTGTAAGCGGGCGAATCCGAAATGTCGTGCAGGGTCCCGACGGGGCTGTCTACGTGTCTATTGAAGGGCCGGGCAGGGTCATTCGGATACAGGCGAATTGAAGCGGGGAGGACTTATTCCGAATATCTGTGGAAGGGTGAACGCGGCAATGGCATTTTCCTGGTTTTGAAATCCTTGACTCTTTCGGAGACGATCATCTCTGATAGCATTTGATATACACTTTCGGCAGCATGCACGCACTCCTTTGATAAAGCATGTTGGAGCGCCCCGCTGAGGATGCGTGTGATCTTATCATCATCGGCTATTTTATCACGGCTCCACCGGCAAGTTCCGACAGTGGGGAATGGCCCAATTTTCGGAAATCATCTATAAACGATAAACTTTTATTGTTTATCAAGAGCTGCATGGTTGTGTTTGCAATTCCTGAAACACGGGATCATGCACAATACCACTGCTTAGACCTTCATGGCCCTTAACGGCTTTCTATTCCTCATTTTTTTTTAGGCTCTGCGTGAAAACGGGCAGTATGCTGATTTCTTTGGTTGTCAGTTTGCACGTACAACCGGCGGAGTCCCGGAATCTATACATGGGTCTTGATCTCTCGGTACTTTTCACGTTTGGCAGGATGCTTCGAATGATCCATGAGGAGTCATCCGCCATGTGGGTTGACTTGGCGTCATTTGACGAGGGGCTTACCCTTGTGGTGTTCCCGATCATCAAGTCGTGGAGATTTTTCCTGCGCGAATCCTGATGACGAGGTGGCTGAGCAGGTAAGGGCACATCAGTAGTCCGGTGTTACCAGACAATGTTTTTCTTGGGTGAGGATGTCCGTCTTTTCGCCGGGGAGACTCAAAGCATAGATGGATTCCCTGCACCTAAAGGCGTGGTGAACGCGGGGGATGGACTTGCAGGTTGCGGATCGAAGCGCCTGTCAAATTCTTCTGCAAACATGCATTTTATTAAGTATGACTTAAATTGATTTTCACACAAAATAGGTTTAAAATTATTCACTCTTTATGTAAAGCATTGAATGTGAATCGATTAACTTTTTAAATATATTTGGTGAAGTTTAACAATCTGTATTACTTTTGTTAAGTTATACATAATACATCCATGTAAATCACAGATCATGAAATCTACATGCTTAAAGCTTTGTCTTTTTTCGGTTTGGTTTCTGTTGGCATCCATGGTGACGGCGCAGGTGAAGCGTGTCACCGGAAAGATTGTCAACGAGGAGGGCCGGCCATTGTCAGGTGTCTCCGTACTTGTCAAGGGCAAGGCGACCGCGACGCAGACGAATGCGAACGGAGCGTACGCCATTGATGCGTCCGCGGGGGATATACTTGTTTTTACATTTTCGGGATATGACGCCCGGGAGGTTGTCGTGGGTGCGGGTTCAGTCGTGGACGCTGGACTTGAACCGAAGGCCGGAGCGCTGCAGGATGTCGTGGTGACGGGTTACGGCACACAGCGCAGAAAAGAGGTGACGGGGGCCGTCTCTCGTGTCGATCCCAAGGCTTTCGAGCATAGCCCCTCTTCCAACGTGGCCACCGTGCTGCAGGGTAATGTTCCCGGCCTCAGGGTGCAGCAGCGTACAGGCCAGCCAGGTACGACGCCCAACATTTCATTCCGGGGCGGTACGGAGTTCGGCGGCAACGGTACGCCACTGTTCATCAT
>CAJBPC010000050.1 GCA_903957405.1 uncultured bacterium
AAAATATGATTCCTGAGCGTTAAGCAAGCTGCTCCTAAACCTATCTGAGATAGACATCCAACAGGGGTTTTATGGAGAAGATAAAATCAGGCCTGTGCCAGCTTGGCTTAAACATCTATCTCTATAAAACACCCATAATGCTCCCTTGTGCCTTTCAGCGCAGCCACTGACTGCACCGAGCACTTCGGGCCTGTCCCTGATTTCCACGGGCGATCAAGGTGGGATTTACATGCATCTCCGGGGCAACCCATTATTCCTCAACCGAGGCATTTATGACTCATTTCCCGTTCATTATGATGCTCGTGATGGTTCACAGCCACCATCTTGGTTGTGCCGGTTTGGCAAATCCTACCGGATCGCTGGGTATTTACCATCAGAACGGGGCCTAATGACGAAATACCATTCGGAGTTTATTAACCTGCAACTTATTGGTTGTCAATGTAAAGTATGTGCATTTTAAGAAAATGCAAATCGATCTCACCGAAAATTTTTGCATTTTTCTAAAATGCAAACAATTGCCGTTCTTTTTTTATGGGTGACATGCTGAATACCTGTTGGTTTGCATGTTGATAGGTGGACTTCCTCAAACACCTTCCTTTCATTCAATGAACAACTGTACATGCCAAACGCTGTTATATTCATTTGCTGCCTGCTGCTCCTTGTCTTTGCGGTGTTTCCGGGCCATGGGCCGGTTGCCTCCCCACTAAGTTCCGGGCAGCCTGCCGGCGTTACCACGGCTTTTCAGTTATCAAGGGCTAGGCTCAGCTGTAGGATCATCCATCCGACCGGAGGCTCTTACGATTACGACGTGTTCGCCGATCAAAAAATATTGGTATATCAACCTGACAAACCCCTATTCCCAGGTAGCAAAGGATTCACGACCAAGTCTGCTGCAGAAAAAGTGTCTGTTCCCGTCAACGAAAGGATCAAAAAAGGTCAATTTCCTCCCTCGTGGGACAAGACGAATTGAACATGCTGAAAGCTGTTTAACACGATCAACCCCGAAAAAAAAAGTTATGCGGAAAATCCAACTGATCATCGCCCTGGCCATCTGCTTTTCCACGGATCTGGAAGCGCAGTTTCTGGTGGGGAAAGTTCCAGCGAACGTGTGCCCGGGCAGTCGGGTGGATGTGCCTTATGAATTTAAAGGCGTAGCTTCTGACATGGCGTATACGGCAGAGTTGAGCAGCAGCACCGGTTCATTCGCCAGTCCGGTCACTATCGGCACCCTTTATTCCTTTGCTTCCGGCACGATCCAGGCAACCATGCCGGCAACGGCAAGTGGGAGCGGATACCGCATAAGGGTTTATTGCAGACGCCTTAATCGTTACTCCACGGAATCTACCCCGATCAATACGAGCAATGCCCCCGGTAGCATTCCATCCATCGGCGATTACGGCAATGCCAGCGTCGGTTCGGGAGGAAATGTGAAAGTGGCTCCCCTGACATCTCCGGCCAATGCATCGTGGCTGAGGATGTCTGCCAGCGCGAACAATGGATTCCAGGGCCAGTTGCATGTGGATCCGATGACAGGGATTGTTTCTGTCATCAATGCCAAGCCGCAGGGTACATACCAGCTGAAAGTGACAGCGGTCAATTGCAAAGGCTCTGCCAGCAAGACGTTCACGTTGACGGTCACCATCCGGCATGCAGCCAGGGGCAATTCGGGGCGAAGAAGTCATTTAGTTACGCTTTTACTGTTCCCGGCACGTTGATAGGTGATTTCAACAATGATGGATATCCAGATATAATTCAGCCGAGCAAATTAGAAAGAAAGATCCGCGTCAATTTGAATGACCGTTCAGGTGGATTTGTTTCAAACGATTTGGATGTAAGCCCCCCCGACACTTATGCCCCAGTATCGCAAACCTTGTCACTCGCACAAGGGGATTTCAACAGGGATGGAAACCAGGATATTGTTAATGCAATGGAAGGGGTGCTTAGGATCCTAGTTGGGGATGGTCTCGGAGGGTTCATCGTTGGAACCGTTGATTATCCATTTAATAAAATTTCTTCAGTCAAGGTCGGGGATTTCAACCGGGATGGACTGCATGATATCCTGGTGGCGTCTGAAACAGGGACGGTGTCAGTCCTGCTGGGGGATGGTTTCGGCCTCTTCACCGCCGGGCCATCGGTCAACCTCGGCTTTATGAGCTGGTCTCCTCTTGCGGTGGGTGATTTCAACAAGGATGGTAATCCGGATATACTGACTGCTTCAGCATCTCAGAAGAAATATGCCATTGCAATGGGTAACGGCTCGGGTGGATTTGCGGCGCCTGTGACCAGTGTGACCGGTTCACTGGATTATTTTGTTGCATCTTTGGGATCGAATACATTCGGCGTCGGTGATTTCAATGGGGATGGGAATTTGGATCTCGCGGCCACCACATTTCGCAGTTCCCCCACTACAATTGGGATCTCCATTCTGCTTGGAAACGGATCTGGTGGGTTCACGCTGAAATCCACGCTTAGTGCTAGCAATGAATATATTATTTCTATTACCGTCGCGGATTTCAATGGAGATGGAAAACTCGATATTGCCGCCACAAATTCCAGTGAAGCATATGTTTTTTTCGGAACCGGTTCGGCCGAGTTCACCAATGCGCGTCAATTGGAAAAAGACCTTATTCGAACGAGGAACATCGAAATGCTGGACTTCAACAATGATAACCTGCAGGATGTATTCATTGAAGATGAGCGGAGTGGTTCGACACTGTTGAT
>CAJBPC010000051.1 GCA_903957405.1 uncultured bacterium
CGCCCTCTGACCGAAAAAACTTAACACGCAGGAGTCCCGGGCTGTATTATTTTTACAGGATAAACATCCACGCACAGATGGTGCCTGACAAAAAAATCACCAAGACTTTCAAACAGCCCTCCCATACCATCGCAAGGGACCTCAGCTGGCTGTCTTTTAACGCACGCGTGCTGCAGGAAGCGGAGGATCCGAGCGTTCCGCTGAAGGAGCGCATCAGATTCCTCGGCATCTTCTCCAACAACCTCGATGAATTCTTCAGGGTGCGCGTTGCAGCCTTGAAACGAATGATCCACTACGGCCAGAAAGCACGCATGCACCTGGAAGCGTCCCCGCAAAAGATCCTCGACACGATTCAGGAAACCGTCATTGACCAGCAACGAAAATTCGACCTGATCTGGGAAAACATCAAGCTGGAGCTCGAAAATCAGCGGATTCACCTTGTCACGGAACAGGACCTCAGCCCGGTGCAAAAGGATTTCGTACAGGCTTATTTCGAGGATGATGTTCGACCGAATGTCATACCCCTCATGATTGAGGATATCCAGCAATTCCCCTACCTGCGGGAGAAATCCATCTACCTGGCGGTGGTGATGTCGCGCAGCAAAGGCAAACCCGCCCGGAACTTCGCGCTGATAGAAGTCCCCACGAAGGTACTTACCCGCTTCGTACTCCTCCCCTCCGGAAAAGCCGGTGGACACCACATCATCCTCCTCGAGGATGTCATCCGCTTCTGCCTACCGAGGATATTCTCCTACTTTGGCTATGACCGCTTCAGTGCGCATGTCATCAAAGTGACAAAAGATGCGGAGTTCGACATCGACTATGACGAAACGACTTCCTACGCCGACAAGATAGCCAAGGCCGTCAAGAGCCGCCGCAAGGGAAAGCCCGTGCGATTCATTTACGACCGGGAGATCGATCCCGTGCTGCTGAAGTACCTTATCCGCCGGATGAGTCTCAGCCGGAAGGACCACCTTATACCGGGTGGAAGGATCCATAATTTCCGTCAGTTCATGGATTTCCCATCGACCGTTTTCGGACGGGTACCCGACAGGCGGAAGCCACTGAACCATCCCGACCTCTCCGGCACGACGAGGGTGGCCGATGTGGTGTTGAAAAAAGACATCATGTTGCATCCGCCCTACCATTCATTCAATCCCATCATCGATCTGTTGCGGGAATCTGCGATGGATCCCGGGGTGACGGCCATCATGATCACCGCATACCGGCTGGCATCAAACTCAAAAGTGATCAATGCCATCATCAATGCCGCGCGCAACGGGAAACAAGTCACGGTCGTGCTGGAGCTGAGGGCCCGGTTCGACGAAGAACACAATCTCGAATGGAAGAGGATCCTGGAAGAAGAGGGCGTAAAGGTCCTCGATGGGGTGCAGGACTTGAAAGTACATGCGAAGCTCTGCCTCATCCGAAAAAAAGCAGGTAAGAAATTCTTGCAGTACGGCTTCATCGGCACCGGCAACCTGAATGAAAAAACCGCCGGGATCTACGGAGACCACTTCCTCCTCACGTCCAATCGGGCCGTGATGGCCGACCTGAACCGCATATTCCGGTATCTTGAAAAACCATCGACGAAGATCCGGGAACTGAAGATGTGCCGGACATTGCTGACAAGTCCCTTGCAGATGCGCAAAGGGATCACCCGCATGATCGATGATGAAATAAGCCACGCGATGGCCGGCAGAAAAGCCTCCATCACGATAAAAATCAATTCACTCTCCGATGAACAACTCATCGCCAGCCTGCACAAAGCCGCCATGGCGGGCGTCAGGATCCGCATGATCATTCGGGGCATCTGCTGCATGCTGACGGAGAACGACAAATACCCCATACCGATCTATGCCGTCAGCGTCGTCGACCAGTATTTGGAACACGCCAGGGTGATCGCGTTCCACAACAACGGGGATGAGAAAGTATGGATTTCCTCCTCTGACTGGATGGTCAGGAATCTCGATCACCGCGTGGAAGCCGCCGTTCAGATCACCGACCCGGTGATCGCGGGTGAGCTGATGGATCTCCTGGAGATCCAATTGCGGGACAATGTGAAGGCGCGGAAGCATGACAACCGGCTGCAGAATGAATATGTGCAAAGGTCGGGCAGGAAGGTCCGTTCTCAGTCGGAGACCTACCTCTACCTGCAACGCAAAACGCCGGCGCTCCCCAAACCCGGCGACGGCTGAACCCGACGGTGGCGGATCTCGGTCAGGCATGGCTGCCGCACGGGATGACATATCCCTGGATGTTTTTGTGACGGGGCGGCACGCCGATAATCGGTAATATTGTCCTTCAATCCATGAATTTGAAACTTGCGGCGATAGATATAGGAAGCAATGCAGCCAGACTGCTGATCAGCGAAGTGGTCATCAAGGACTCGGGCGTCCCTGAATTCAACAAGCTGAACATCGTACGGATCCCGCTGCGGCTGGGCTTCGACGTATTCGAGACTGGCGAGATCTCTCCGGAGAAAACCGACATGCTCATCCAAACGATCAAAGCATACAAGCATCTGCTGAACGCATACCGGGTGGACCATCTGAAGGCCTGTGCCACTTCCGCCATGCGGGATGCGCGGAATGCAGAAGAGATCCTTCGGAAGGTGCTTGCGGAGACCGGCATCGCGATCGAAGTGATCAGCGGCGACCTCGAAGCCAGCCTGATCTATGAAAACCACATCGCCGAAAATATGGACAGGAACGAGTCGTACCTGTATGTCGATGTGGGTGGTGGGAGTACCGAGCTGACGTTCTTCAGCGACGGGAAGCTGGTCTTCAAAAGGTCTTTCAACATCGGCACCATACGTTTGTTGAAAGACATGGTAGACGACAAGTTGTGGGAGGGGATGAAGGACTTCATCCGTGAGAAGACGAAAGGCCACCGGCATGTCACCGCGATCGGATCGGGCGGGAACATCAACAAGATATTCTCGATGTCGAAGCGCAAGGAAGGAAAGCCGCTCACGCTTCAGATGCTGCGGGACTACCACAAGGAGCTCGGGAGCATCGGGCTTGAAGAACGGATGAGCCTTTACAAACTCCGGGAAGACCGTGCGGATGTGATCCTTCCGGCCCTGCTGATATACATCAACGTCATGCGCTGGGCCGACTGCGAGGAAATTTTCGTGCCGAAGATCGGGCTTGCAGACGGACTCATACAGCATCTTTTCGTTGAGCTGACAAGAGACTGAGGCGGTTTCGCACGGCAGGCTCTCAAAAAAAAAATATGAGTATCAACAAAGAGATCAAGCGTGTGACCACCAACACGCTTCAGAAGATGAAGGAGACCGGCGAGCGGATATCCATGCTCACGGCGTACGACTTTTCCTTCGGTAGGATCATCGATGATTCGGGCATCGACATCATCCTGGTGGGCGACTCGGCAAGCAATGTCATGGCCGGCCACGAGACGACCCTGCCCATCACCCTCGACCAGATGATCTATCACGCGCAAAGCGTGGTGCGCGGCATCAGCCGCTGCCTGGTGGTCGTCGACCTGCCATTCGGATCCTACCAGGGCAATTCCAAGGAGGCCCTCGCGTCGGCCATCCGCATCATGAAGGAAACGGGGGCGCACGCGATCAAGATGGAGGGCGGCGAGGAGATCACCGAGGGCATCAGAAGGATCATCTCGGCGGGTGTACCCGTCATGGGTCATCTCGGCCTCACCCCGCAGAGCATCTACAAATTTGGCACTTATCAGGTACGCGCCAGAGAGGAGGCGGAAGCCGAAAAGCTCCGGCAGGACGCCTTGCTCTTGCAGGAAGCCGGATGTTTTGCCATCGTACTGGAGAAGATACCCGCAACGCTTGCCGGAGAGGTGACCGGCAGCCTGACGATACCGACCATCGGCATCGGTGCAGGAGGGGCATGCGACGGACAGGTGCTGGTGATGCACGATATGCTCGGCATCAACCACGAATTCAGGCCAAGATTCCTGAGGCAGTATCTGAACCTCCATGAGGAGATCACGAAGGCCGTCAGGCAATACATCTCCGATGTGAAATCAGGGGATTTCCCGAATGAACGGGAGCAATATTGACAGATCCGCAGCTTACAGTCGCCATGCA
>CAJBPC010000052.1 GCA_903957405.1 uncultured bacterium
CTGTTTTTGGATTCTCGCATTGGTATCCCGTGATTTCACGGCCATAAACCTATCCACCCGCAACATTCACTGGCTCAGTGAGATCTATGCATTCGGAGGAGGAAGCCTCGTTGATTTTGTCCAGTTCTTCGAAAAGATCCCACTCCCGGCCCTGGCGCTCACTTTTTTCAGGTCGCTGAGTTGTATGCTCTTTCAAGAGAATGTACTGTCGGGCCTTGTTGTTTTTTTGATCCTTTTATGGCATAGCCGCATTGCCACAAGTCTCGCAGTCCTCGGATTCATTACCGGACAACTGTTTAACGGATTGGTGCATGCAAACGATACAGAAGCCAGCCAACACCTGCTGAATGTAAACTTCATGGCGGGAAGCATGGCCATTGGCAGCTTTTTTCTCATACCATCCTTCCGGTCGTACATGTGGGCCGTGCTCTCGGTGCCCTGCGTGTTGATTCTGATGACCGCATTGGGCAAAATGACGGGTTTGCTGGATCTGACTTCATATTCACTTCCTTTCTCGATCACAACGATCCTCCTGGTGTACTTCATCCAAATGCTCCGGCCATCAAGAGGATTGGTCATAACACCTCAACAATTCTATTCCCCGGAGAAAAATCTATATGACCATATCAACGCCCGCAAGAGGCTTTTTTCGGAAAGATACATGCCCCTGCAATTGCCTTTCATCGGTGAATGGATCGTTTCTCAAGGGTATGACAGCGATATCACGCACAAGGGTGACTGGAGCAAGGCACTTGATTTTGTCATCGTCGATTCACAGATGAAGACCTATTCGTCTTACGCCGCGAAACCCGAGAACTTTTATTGCTATGGTAAACCCGTATTGTCGCCGGCGGACGGGTATGTGCAGGAGATCATCGATCACATTGAAGACAATGAGGTCGGGAAGATCAACCGAAAAGACAACTGGGGAAATACCATCGTGATATCACACGGCCAAGGACTGTTCACCAAAATGAGCCATCTTAAAAAAGGTTCCTTCAAAGTAAGGGTTGGGGATCGGGTAAGATCCGGTGAAGTACTGGCTGCTTGTGGAAACTCAGGACGATCTCCGGAACCACACCTGCATTTTCAGGTTCAGTTAACGCCATATGTCGGCAGCAAGACCTATCCATATCCATTCCAATCATTCATAACCCGACAACATGGTGTGGTGAAATTGGTTGAATTTGCCGTGCCTGAAGAGACCCGACAATTGAGCCCTGTCGTGGTAACCGAAAGCATCGCAACCGCTTTCGATTTCGCTCCGGGTTACCGCATGCATGCCTCGGCACCCGGCTTTGGCGATGAGAACTGGGAAGCATATACCGACGCATACAACCTGACCTACTTGTACTGCCATCAAACCGGAGCTACGGCCTACTTCAACAGAAATCAGGCATTTTTCTATTTCACCGCTTTTTATGGTGACCGCACCGGACTGCTATATCAGTTCTACCTCAGTTGTTACAAGATCAGCTTCTGCACAGATCAGTGTTGTACCGTCGAGGATGAATTTCCTCTTCATTGGACCCGCGCTGACTTGGGAAAATGGCTGCAGGATCTGATCGCACCCTTTTACATTTTCCGGAGAATGACACACCGGTCGGACAGTCGGGTTATCGGGGGAGGTGTCTTTGAACCTGTCATACAGATCACATCCGAGGCAAAGCTTCAATACCCTCGTTTGAAAAAAACATTTCAACGTGCTGCGATCCTGATCGAGCAGAAGAAAATCGTCTCCATCCAAATTGAATCCCGGAATCGTAAAACACAGATCACATGCAAATCCATAGAATAGTCCTGTCGATACTCTTGGGTTTTATCTGCACCAACATGTCTGCACAAGATTCATTGACGATGGCCGAAGCCGATGCAGAATCATACCGTTTGTACCGTGAGCAGAAATGGAGCGAGCTGCTGGTATACGGGAAGACTGCCATTGCGGCCAAAGTGGAATTCCCATTGCTGCACATGCGCACAGGATTTGCAGCCTTCACTCTTGGGAATTACCGCGAGAGCTTGAAGCAGTATCAGATCGTACTCGAACAGGATGCTGAAAATTTGACGGCACTGATATACTGCTACTGGAACAGCTTTTATTTGAACGAACGGGGGCTGGCTCGCTTTTATGCAGGGAAAATGTCTCCAGCACTTCGGACATCCGAAAACATAAATTATCCGGTCCTGTCCGGAGTCAATTTGGAATACGCATATAAGTCGCCTGATATCGCCACACGCGGTGATGCGCAATATGTGAAAGTGGGATTCGATACGGAACTGGGCTCTCGCCTGCATTGGGAAAATGCCTTCGCATGGTTTGATCAGACCATCCAGGAGCCTCTGTTCACCGACGTTACAGACAATATGAACATTAGGATCAACCAAAAGGAATTTTTCACGAAACTGCGTTATACAGCCTCCGGGAAAATACAATTGATCGCCGGATTTCATTATCTGCAGACCCCGTTCAATAATTTTTCATACAGGAATGTGATCGGATTCGGTGGACTGAAGTACCTCGCACAGCATCTTCATGTGCAAGGATTATTCCAGTCCGGTCGCATACGGGATGAGGCATACACGCAATTCAACGCTTCATTCACCCTGTATCCAAAAGGGAATAACAACCTGTACTTCATCACGGATGGAGCCATTGCCAAAGATCCGGCGCTCACACAGACCATCGGCTTTCGCATGTTGAAAAACATATGGGTGGAAGGGCGTACCACCTTGGGTCAGTATGCTACATTGCTGACCAATGACGGGCTTTATGTGTATAACGATATCGACCTCAAGAAATTCAGGTTTGGAGGGAGTTTGTATTATGTCGCATCCAGGATTTTGACGTTGCAAATGCACTACGCATACGACCGGAAAGAACTCTATCAAAGAACAGGAAATTTTTACAATCAACATTCAATAACAGGAGGTATTCAATGGAGCTTTTAAACCCGATGGTCAGGCTATTCGCCCTCAGTTTTTGTTTTGTGCTCACCAGCCAGGCACAGACATTCGAACAAATGCAAAAGGCCATGAAGCAAAGTCATTCGAATGAATACAGAGGCGATTACGCAGCTGCCATGGCAGATGTGCAAAAGGTGTACAAGGCAGACAGTTATGAAATGAATCTCCGCATGGGTTGGCTTCTCTACAGCCAGAAGAAATATCCGCAGTCTCTGGAATACTATCAGAAAGCCATTGATCTCCGGAAATACAGCGTAGAGGCGCGATTGGGATTTATCGGATCCGCCAATGCTAACAAAGCGTATGACAAGGCCTATGCAAAATACGAGGAGATCCTGACGATCGATCCATACAATAGTGCAGCCAATTACTGGGTTGGTGTGAATTATTACAAGGTGAAAAAATATAACGTCGCTGCGAAGTACTTCGAACTGGTCGTGAATATGTATCCTTTCGATTATGATGCGAACCACATGCTGGGGTGGACCTATCTCTCCCTGGGTCGTATGGGTGAAGCCAGGCATTTGTTCCAAGTGGCCCTGATGAATAAGCCGGATGATGCTTCAGCCAAGGAAGGGCTTTTGAAATGCAATTGACCGCGGCGGCATAATGCATTGTGTGAACGATCCTGATGTGCTGAGGCCTATGGCCTTTTGATGCGCCTTACTGCGTAACCGGTGAAAAAGCTCAGAGAGATAGCGTTGATCCGAATGATAAAACTCCCCGATTTTAGACCACGAGGGTAGTTGAATTTTTTCTAAGTAATCCCCAATGATGAAAAAGTAACAAGACGCAAATTCGCTCCTGCTTTCAAAGTGCAAGTAGCATTGGAAGCGATCAAGAACGACCAAACACAGTCGGAGCTTTCCAATTTTTTTGAAGTCCACCCGTCTTGATCGCAAAATGGAAATCTGATTTTTTGGAAGGC
>CAJBPC010000053.1 GCA_903957405.1 uncultured bacterium
AACATTCACCAACACTTTCGGCCTGTCAGGCTTTACTGAAGGGATTGCCTTCTCCAAGACCATAAGGGCGGAAGGAGGATTGAGCAGAGCCATCCTAAGGTCGGTCATTGCCCGCCTGTAGTAGTCAAGCTGTTTATATGCGATGCTGCCAGAGATGCGGGCGGTATCCTTAGCCATCACATCCTTTTCCGAATCCAGGAGTGTCGCATAGGCCCTTTCGAGCTTTTCGAGGGATGTGGAATAGTAGTCATGGTACAGCTGCTGATGGGCTTTTTCAGTCTGCGCGACCATCGCATTTGCAATATTCGCTGCAAGAATTCGGTCCCTATCCCATACTTTGATGTGGATCTCGCCGTATTCCGTCTTGAATATTCCGCATTGTTCGTGGAATTCCTTGAGCGCAGCCTCCCGGCCCCTCTCATCCGTCTTTTTGATCCTGTAATGTTTCACCAGACCGAAACTGTCCACCATTTTCATCATGACCGGATAAGATCTTACGGTTGCGAAGAGGCGATCCAGGTCGTCACCGGAACTGAAGACAGAGTAAAGCTCGGTGATCTCTTCTGCCGTGAAGCGTGATTTATCGCTGAAGCGTGAATTCGCCGGCAGGATGCTTGTTTTTGAAAAATATTCACGGGTCATGAGGATGTTCAGCACAAAGGCGACCATGGTCGGGAGAACGACCATCAGCAGGATAAAACGCTTCCTTTTTTTCAGGATATCAAAAAGATCTTGCATCAGGTTCATGATCGAATATTTGGGAAACCTAAAATTAATGTCTTGACGGGCGCTGTCAAAGGAATATTTCCTTCAAGCGCTTCACACTCACGCCTGAAGTGGCATAGAAAAATGCTGTCGTCACCATTGCAGCGATGCACAGGCTAACAGGAACGGGTACTTTGAATGATACGGATAGCCGGATGACAAGGGCACAAATGAGCCCAGCCAGGAGATAGTTGGTGAAGTCGGAAAAACGCAGACCGAGCCCCGTGCGTGTTCTGGAATAAAAGATAAGGATAGCTGCATACAGGCTCTGCAACACAACAGCGGTCACCGTGCAGGCCATTGCCCCGAATCGGGGGATGAGGACCAGGTTTAGCAGCAGACTCAGGACTGCGAAGACCGTGCTGATCTTAGTGAAAGTAGCGATGTTTTGTGTAGCGGTGAGGACTGTGCCATAGATATGTACCAGGGAGATCGCAGGCAATGAAAGCAGGATGGTCCGCATCACGGCTACCAATCCCGGGTCATCCCGGTGATAGAGCAGGCGGGTCAGAAATTCTGGGACCATAAAACTAGTGACGCCAGCAATGATGGCCACGCATACAAGAAACTGTCGGCAGACCAACACCACACCTGAGAATCGCTCCTTTTCCGGCCAATACCTTGCGATAAAAGGCATCAGAAAGCCTGCCACCAGAGAGCCCATCACCCCAAAAGCGTCCATGATACGGAACCCTGCAGCATAGATTCCGGCTTCTGTGGCCCCATTGGGATGAATTCGTTCCAGCAGGAAAGCATCTGCACGCAAGATCACAGTCATCAGGAAAATATTTGCAGCATAAGGCAGACTGGAAAACAGGATCGCCTTCCTGAAGCCCGTAAACGGTCTGAAGGCAAACTGGTCAACATGGCGAAACACCATCAGCATTCCTGCGACAAGGGCGATTCCGACCCCGGCTGTCTGTATGGCGACAAAATACCGGATGGTAAGCATTCCTTCCAACGGAGGAAAAAAGATCAGTGTCCCCGTCAGCAAGATAACTATGAGCTTGTCGATGATGGAAAGCAGGGAATCCTGGCGGAATAATTGTGAAGCGGTCAGGAATGAACGGATGAACAAAAGCATGCTGATGGATGACTGCAGGAGGATGATCATGAGGATGAAGCCGGTATCGAGGATGCCTGACGCAAGTGCTGCCAAGACAACGACTCCCGCGTACACCATGGTCAGTGCCAGTTTGCCGTAAAAGGAATCCCAGAAAATATCTAAACTATCCGTACGTCTGGCAGCGACCTCCCTGTTCATGTTGATGTGGAGGCCGGGATCCTGAATGAAAAGGAAAACCATGCACAGGTTCATCAGTGCGAAGTACTGTCCATATGCCGAAAACCCTGTCGCATTCTGCACTGCACGGTCAATTCCGAATATCCATACTGGCTTCACCAAGAGGTTCAGCAGGATCAGGAGCAGGACGGAGCCAAGGAATTTCTTTTGCAAATTGAATGTCGGATAAAGCCAAACGATCAAATAAGGGGAAGTGAGAGGGGCTGGATCACTCAGAAAGCCACACCTGCAAGCGTACCTGCCTGGCCAGTCAAATGTGATCAGCTCGTCAATGGTGCACGTCAGCCTGCAACACGTACGTTACGGTTCAGACTTTCCGCCAGCGAGATCAGCGTCTCGGTCCTTTCAATGCCTTTGATCTTCTGCAACTGGTCATGCAAGACGTATCGGAGCTGATTGATATCCCTGGCCACAACTTCCAAGAACATGCTGTAGTTTCCAGTGGTATAGTTAATGCGAATGATCTCCGGTATTTTGGTAAGATCCTCTGCTACCTGATCATACAGGGAACTCTTCTCCAAATAGATTCCAACGAAGGCGGTTATGTCGTAGCCCAGCAGTTTTAAATCCACATTCAGGCGCGTACCTTTTACGATGCCCATTTCCTGAAGTTTTTTGATCCGGACATGTATGGTTCCCCCGGAAACGAAAAGCTTCTTGCCCAAGTCTGCATACGATATGCCGGCATCCTCCATCATCTCATGGATGATCTGAAGATCCAGTTTGTCAAGATTCAATTTTCCACCCATTGAGAAAAGTGTTATTAGTAGATGTTTAAATAATAGTGTAAATATTTAAATAAATTCTATAATTACAAAATTTTTATTGAAATATTTGAAACATAAAGGCAGTTTCATTTAATTTTGAATTCAGAAAGCAACCTACGGGTCATTCATCTTGTGGGGTGATGAAATTTTGGCAGACATGCCCTCTTGTCTCGAGGGTGGGGATTCACGGATAAACACTGCATAACGCCGATCCGCCGACGGGCGGACCGACTGGGGTTGACCACCAGTAGGTTGAGGGTAGCACCCTCTACAAATTTTGTGCAGCGGCTAACGTCCTCGTGGAGGTTCGACCCCTCCCCCTACAGCATCCGAACCTTCGGCTTTAATCAGCCGGAGGTTTTTTTATGGAATGTACGAAAAAAGCGAAAGACAGCCAGCATGTGCCGCCTTTCTCTTTTCTATCATAAAGATCACAAGTCGAGCCAACTCGGAAGAGGCTGAGCCAACAGATACTTTAATGCGTCAGACTTCCACTTAGATGGCATGAGCATTCCCAAAGAGGTAACCAAGCATTGGTCGAAGTACAAGGGCTAAGCGGAAGAAAAGATTTACACACCGGCTCCAAGTACAGACGCCCGTCGATGATCTCCTGCGAGACAAATTCCATCCCGGACAAAAGGAACTCGATCGAATCGACAATCTCGGCGCCCAGTTGTTTCGCCTGTACCGTGCAGACGGGGATCCGCTCGATGCAGGAGGAGAAATGCCGTCTGCCCTGCGGATTGGTCATCGCTATCAGAAGACCGGCGTACTGCGGTGGAAGGGATGTCTGGCAGATTGCTTAGTCGAACAGCCAGATCGCGTGACAATGCCAATTCGTAGAGCGCATCCTTCAGGCGCTTGCTTTTCAGGTAAAGCAGGGCACGGATGTGATGGATGGACATGCGTTTGTCTTCCATTCCGGGCCTGTCATTTACCATGGGCATGCAGCGTGTGAGCATCGAATCCCCGCGCCGGATATCGCCTTCACTCCAATAAATGAGGGCCATATTCATCCAATAAGTGACAAGGGTTATTTCCGGCATCGGAATACTCTTTTTTTGATGGCCCGCTTCCAACATCTGATAAGCACCACGAAAATACTTTCCAGCTTCACCATAGTCTTCCATCATGATAGAGACGGAGCCCAGGTTGAAATACGCCATCCCCGCTTCAACCTCATCGCCGACCTTCTTCGCCAGATCGTATTGCTTGTTGAAAAAATTGACAGCCAGGTCATATAGCCCCTTGTACAAGCTGACACCACCGGCCAGTTTGTAGGACTCGATCATGGCGGACTGATCCCCCGTTTTCTCGGAAAGCCCAACCGCCAGTGTGGCATGCTCAAGGGCTTTTTTGTAATTCGTCGTGGTCAAGGTACTGGCGATGCCGATATGGGCCCTGATCCTGGCGCTGTCGGTCGTGGCCCCGTTGAGCATGGCCTGGAGCGAGTCGGGTATGTCATGGCCGGCATGAACATTCAGGTACAGTAGAAGAAACGCCGTACAAAGCGCCAAAACCTTTACAAGATTGACGCTTATTTCACCGGGTATGAGGTTCGAAAGATATATTCTCACGCAAGTTCAGATTGAAAGCACAACATTCTATTTCGGGTATGTGCAATTCAAAAGTCGGTGTTTCTGTTTAATCATTCATATATGATGAGGGTTTAAAATTGCTATAGGTTGAGAAAGTCAGTATGGGTGTCCTTGGCTTTTTTTGTCAACCGCAAAGTATGGAAGCCGCGAAGGACTGATTATGCAAGAATTAGTTGAAGAATTTCGATCACATACCGTTCGGCCTAAAGCTTAACTTCTGACCCGGCGGAAACACACCACTATTCGAGGACTTCAAGTATCAATCCACCATCTCGATGGATCTCTTTTCAGACAAATTCCATTTTTGTATATTCTGCATAAAATAGAATTAAATTCCATTTTTGTATATTTTTACAAAAATGGAATCTATGATCATACGAAGCATCATGGAGGAAGCTCGATATTCCCTGACACAATTCAGAGCGCTCTGCATTACAGGCCCGCGTCAAAGTGGTAAGACCACGCTCAGCAGAACACTTTTTAAAGGCAGGCCTTATGTCAATTTCGAAGACCCGGTTACGCAAGGAGCCTTTCAAGACGACCCAGAAGCATTCCTCAGGAAACTACGCACAGGTGCCGTACTAGATGAAGTGCAACGGGTTCCGGAAATTTTCAGACATCTGCAAGTGTTACTGGATCACAACAGATCAAGGGGGCAATTCATCCTGACAGGCTCTAATAATTTCCTTTTGCAGGAACAGGTTTCACAGTCCCTTTCCGGAAGGGCAGGATACTTGACCCTGCTGCCGTTCAGCTATCAGGAATTGAAAGAAGCCGAAAAACCGGTGGATGACATCCTGACAAACATGCTCAACGGTGGATATCCTGAAATATGGGCGGAACAACTGAACCCGAAAAAATGGCTGGATAGTTACATTCAAACCTATATCCAAAGAGATGTCAGACAACTCAGAAACATTCAAAACCTAGCAGCTTTCAATCGTTTTGTCTATCTGTGCGCCAATCTCGCCGGGCAAATACTCAACCGGGATGAATTATCCAGACAGGTAGGAGTGGATACAAAAACCATTCAGTCCTGGCTGGGACTCCTTGAGAACAGTTATATCCTTTTCCAACTGCAACCGTGGTATAACAATCTCAAAAAGAGGATTGTCAAAAGCCCGAAGATTTATTTCCATGACACAGGACTCCTATGCGCACTGCTCAAGATTACTTCAAAGACAGGATTGAAAAATCATCCGATGGCAGGCTCAATTTTCGAAAACTGGTGTATTTCTGAAATCAAGAAGAACAAGAGTAATCTGGGTGACAACAACGGCCTATACTATTTCAGAGAAAACATGGGAAACGAAATAGACCTAATCCTTGAAAAAGATACAGGTCCCCTGGCCATTGAAATCAAATCTGCTTCCAAAGCCGACCGAAGCCTTTTGAGGGGACTTCAATACTGGAAGAAATACCAGCCCTTATCCCAAGGGGTTCTTCTGTATCAGGGTCATATCACATCTACAGACAACATGGACATCAACTTCGTATCCTGGAAGGAGATCGAAGCGATCCGGTAAGGCAGGCCGTCTCCGACAACACTCAATGAGACGTTTGCACCATTTGAGCTATACATCCAATGACTCGATCATGGAAAATCGATTCCCCGTTTTCTCGGACAAACTCACCGCCCAATGTGGCATGCTCAAGGGCTTTTTTGTAATTCGTCGTGGTCAAGG
>CAJBPC010000054.1 GCA_903957405.1 uncultured bacterium
ATCACGAAGTATATGCCCAAATGGGGGATCGATCATTCCTATTTTGACATGAACGATCCGGCCTCCATCGAGCCATTGTTCCGCCCGGAAACGAAGATGCTCTACGTGGAGACCCCCTCCAATCCTGGGTTGGACATCATCGATATCCGCCATCTGGCAACCCTTTGTGAACAGCACAAGGTGCTGCTGGTGGTGGATAACTGTTTTGCCACGCCGGCAGTGCAACAACCCATTCATCTCGGTGCAGACTTGGTGATCCATTCAGCGACCAAATTCATCGATGGTCAGGGGCGCGTCCTGGGTGGCGTGGTCGTGGGCAGGGAAGAACTCATTCATCCGCTCTATCTCTTCGTGCGGAATACGGGCCCTTCAATGAGCCCCTTCAATGCATGGGTGCTGACAAAAAGCCTGGAGACCCTGTTCGTGCGCATGGACCGGCATTCTTCCAATGCGTTGAAGATTGCGAACCTGCTCGATGGCCATCCTGCCATCCGACTCGTGAAATATCCATTCCTGGCCTCACATCCGCAGTACGAGATCGCTGTGAAACAGATGTCATCCGGTGGCGGCATCGTCACCTTCGATCTGAAAGGGGGCATTGAGGCAGGACGCCGTTTCCTTGACAAACTGCAGATGCTGTCGATGACCAATAACCTTGGTGACAGCAGAAGCATTGCCTCACACCCCGCCAGCACCACACATTCCAAGCTCTCGGAAGCGGAGCGGCAGGCCGTCGGCATCACACCCGGCCTGATCCGGATCTCCGTCGGGCTGGAACATCCGGATGATATTCTCGCGGATATCCTGCAGGCACTCGAAGGGTGACGGACCAGCTGGCCTGAATGACTAAAAAAATCAGTCATCTTTTCATTTAAATATCACATGGCATCCCCCATCGTATCATCCCTTCAGCAGGTTTTCTTTGAACAATTCAATGTCCACCCACGCATTTTCCGGTCTCCCGGCAGGATCAATCTGATCGGCGAACACACCGATTACAACGATGGATTTGTGATGCCTGCCGCGATCGACAAGTCTGTTTTTGTAGCTATCGGCAAACGGAATGATGGACGTATCCGGATATGGTCGACAGACTTCAGGGAAATGTACGAAGGCCAGGTGTCAGATGTGTGCAAGTCGGGAATGGGCTGGCCCACTTATGTGCTCGGCGTGCTGGACCAGTTGCAGCAGGAAGGGTACCAACCGAAAGGATTCGATATGGCGCTGGCAAGCGACCTCCCTATCGGTGCCGGGCTTTCTTCCAGTGCCGCGGTAGAATGTGCCACCGTTTTCGCCCTGGATGCGATATTCGGGTATGCATTGCCGTTAGACCGCATGATCCGTCTGGCGCAACGGGCGGAGCATTCGTTCGCGGGAGTGATGTGCGGGATCATGGACCAGTTTGCGAGCATGTATGGCCGTGCAGGGCATTTCGTGAAGCTTGATTGCCGCACCATGGAATACGCGTATCATCCTTTCATCGCGGATGACTTGACACTGTTGATGCTCAACACGAATGTGAAGCATTCCCTGGCATCCACGGCCTATAACCGCCGGCGGATGGAATGCGCTCAGGGGCTTGCATGGGTGCAGGAAGCTTATCCCGACGTGCAGGCCCTGAGGGATGTGACCTTGGAGATGCTAGACCGGCAGGTTCGGCACAGGGATGCCACGGTGGACATGCGCTGTCGTTTTGTCGTCGAGGAGATCGCAAGACTGCATGCAGCCTGTGCCGATCTGGTCAATGGGGATATGGTTTCACTCGGAAAAAGGCTTCTTGCCACTCATGATGGACTGCGCGACATGTATGAAGTGAGTTGTCAGGAACTGGATTATCTGGTGGAGAAAGTCCGCACTTATCCCGGTGTGATCGGCGCCAGGATGATGGGCGGCGGATTCGGGGGGTGCACGATAAACATCGTCCGCACAGAAGCCGTAGATGCACTCGTCGCTCAACTCAGTGTCGATTATCAAAAAGACATGAACCTGCCCCTCACCGCATTCTCCGTAAAGCCGTCTGACGGCACATCGGAAGTGCTGATTTGAAATTTTTCGCCATTCGTGGCATCTTGGGATGAAAACATTATATTCGGTTTATGCTTGACAAAATAAACAGAATCGCCTGGGTATTGCCCATGATGGTGCTCATCATTTCTTGCAGCAACCAAAACAAAGACATGACTGATAAAACGGCTCCTACAGAGGCCCCATTGAAAGGCTGGCCTGATCCGGCCAGATTCACGGATTCCGTCGACGGGAAAGCCATGAAGCTTTTTCATCTGCGAAATAGCAGCGGATATCGCGCCGTACTCTGCAATTACGGTGCGCGCCTGGTGGGTTTCTGGATGCCTGACAGCAAGGGTCAGATGACGGATATCGTACTAGGTTTCGACAACAGTAAAAGTTATTTGGAGCCAACGGCTAAATTTTTCGGGTCAGTGGTCGGGCGCTATGGCAACCGCATCGCGAAAGGCACGTTCACGCTGGATGGCAAAAAATACACACTCAACATCAATAACGGCCAGAACAGTCTGCATGGCGGGCCAACGGGTTTTCACAGCAGGGTGTGGGAAGGTACCCAGATCGACAGCCAGCATGTGCGTTTCACGTATCGTTCGCCCGACGGAGAGGAGGGATATCCCGGGAATCTGGATATCGCCGTCACCTACAGCCTGAACAATACCGATGAGCTCTTCATGGAATATGAAGTGACGACAGACAAGAAGACGGTCATCAACGTCACCAACCATAGTTTTTGGAACCTTAACGGGGAAGGCAGCGGCACGGTCCTCGACCATGAGTTGATGCTGGCATCTTCGAGTTTCACGGAGATCGATAGCACACTCATCCCCAGAGGCGTCATACCTGCCGGTGGGACACCATTCGATTTCTCCAAGCCCATGAAGATGGGTGCAAAAGTCGGAGCGGAACACATCCAGCTATTACACGGCAAAGGGTATGACCACAACTTTGTGCTCGACAGTGCCTTTACCGGCAAACCCGTCCTGGCGGCGAGGGTCAAAGGGGACAAGTCAGGCATTGTGATGGAAGTCTACACGACAGAGCCCGCGATACAGTTCTATGGAGGTAATTTCATGAAAGGTCTGCAGACCCTGAAAAGTGGGGCTAAGGATGAATACCGCACGGCGTTCTGCCTGGAGACCCAGCATTACCCGGATTCTCCAAACCATCTCGAGTTCCCGACCACCGTCCTCGAACCGGGTCAGAAATATGTGAGCACGACATACCACAGGTTTTTTGTGGAAGGCGCGAAATAATTTTTCCCTGACGAGTATTCTAGGCCCTGCCGGCGATGGCGGGGCTTTTTTATTTCCTTCATGTGGGGGGCGGTCAGTGCGTACGAGGGGAGTTTGGGTGCGGTATCCAATTGTTAATCAGCACGATAGAGGGAATGGGATAACCCGGCATCCGTGGAATGGTTGAATTGAATGCGGGGGGTATGATGAAAAAAAACATGACATTTTTCCAAAAGATTGAATCATTGTTCTATCAACACCATTCAAGACCCGGCAAACGATTGTCAGGATGATGCTTGCAGGGGTTTATCGGAGATTGGACGTCAAGTTGGTTATTTGATCCGTTTGGCGGATTTCTTTCATGTGTCATGTATGGGCAAGATGGCGGGGCTGGGATAAAAAAATAACCCGCTGATCATCAGCGGGTTATTTTTTTGTTGCCCGACCTGGATTCGAACCAAGACAAACAGAACCAAAATCTGTCGTACTGCCATTATACTATCGGGCACCTTCCCTTTCGGGGAGCA
>CAJBPC010000055.1 GCA_903957405.1 uncultured bacterium
CGAAAACCGGCTGAGCGAACTCTGGAGCATCATGGACTTCAGCAACCGCGGTTTACTGGGCAAACTCGATCATTTCTCCGAGCAGTTCGCCCGGCCCATTCAACAGTTCAACGATGCGGTAGCCGTCGACCGGCTGAAGAAAGTGTGTGCTCCATTTCTTCTTCGACGCATGAAAACGGATAAGAGCATCATCGCTGACCTACCCGACAAAATCGAGATCGACTGTTACGCCCGACTCAATCCTGCGCAAACCGCGTTATACCAAAAGACATTGGATGAGTCTCTGGCAGCCGTCGCTCAGGTCGACGGGAAAGATCATAGATCGCTGTTTCGGCGACAAGGTATCATACTGCAGATGATCCTCGTCTTGAAACAGATCTGCAATCACCCCACCCAATTTCTGAAGAACCGTCAATTCGATCCGTCCCTGAGCGGCAAGACCGACCTTCTCTTCGACAAACTGGACAGCATACTCGCCCTCGATGAGAAAGTACTCATCTTCACTCAATTCACCGAAATGGGCGATCTGCTGGTGCGATTCCTAAAGGATCGGTATGCAAAAACTCCATTGTTCTACCACGGCGGTTTGGGACTTAAGGCCCGGAAAGAAATGGTGGCGGCTTTCCAGTCAGACCCCGAAAGGAACATGCTGATCTTGTCGCTCAAGGCCGGCGGCACGGGGCTGAACCTGACAAGTGCTTGTCATGTCATCCATTACGACCTTTGGTGGAATCCCGCAGTGGAGGCACAAGCCACCGATCGGGCATTCCGAATCGGTCAGACTAAGGACGTTACCGTCCACCGCTTCATCACCAAGGACAGTTTCGAGGAACGGATCAATAATATGATCCAACAAAAGAAATCCCTGGCGCAGATGACGGTGGCCTCCGGTGAACAATGGATCGGACAGCTCAGTAACGAGGAGATCCGAGACATATTCCGATTGGGATGAGTCCAATTGAGTTTAACTGGAACAAATGATTGCGCAGATTCGTTTTCGTCCGAATGTCTATTAAAAATCATCCCCGGTCAAGGGTTGCTTGAAGCAGCTCCAGACCGGGGATGACGGCAATAGACAGCTATTTTTACTTTACTGCGAGATAACGCAACATCGCTTCGATAAAATAATAAT
Organism: uncultured bacterium; assembly: GCA_903957405.1. Taxonomy (GTDB): domain Bacteria; phylum Bacteroidota; class Bacteroidia; order Chitinophagales; family Chitinophagaceae; genus Pollutibacter. Next base: position 1,133 of record CAJBPC010000055.1, read on the forward strand.
CAGCATAGGTCAAGGCAACATCCACCTCGCCCTTGAGCGGCAATGCGCCGACATTGTGTTTCAGCAGGAATCCACCGTTGGTGCCGGGCTTTGCGAGATAGGTTTCTGAAGAGAGCGTCGTAAGGATGGTCTCCGCAGTCCTCATGTATTTATCTTTCATTTTCCCTTTTGTGAAGCCGGACAATTCGATCAGTGCCGAAGCCATGATCGATCCTGCAGACGCATCCCTCAGGACATTGGGGATGCCCGGGGCATCAAAATCCCAGTACGGTATGCCATCCTTTGGAAGGCGCGGGTGATTCAGGATGAATGCGGCAATCTTGTGTGCCTGATCAAGATACTTTTTATCATTTGTCATCCTGTACATGACCGTATAGCCATACAGAGCCCATGATTGTCCGCGGGCCCAGGCCGAAGTGTCATGTGCACCTTGCCAGGTCGTCTTGCGCAAAAGCTTACCGCCATTTGCCAGGGAATAGTCCAGCACGTGGTAGGCAGCGTTGTCGGGACGGAACTGGCGCTCAATCGTCGTGTTGGCGTGCGTCACTGCAATGTCACGGAATCGGGGATCACCTCCGTTGTTGCTTACCCATGTGAGCAGTTCCAGATTCATCATATTATCGACGATGATCGCACATGTGAAGTTCTTGCTGGAATCCCAAGACTGTATGGACTGGATGGATGGGCGGTAGCGCGTCGCAAGCGACATGGCAGCCGTGTCGATGGTTTTACGGTAAGATGGTTCCCCGGTGATGCGGAACGCATTGCCATAGGAGCAGTACATCATGAAGCCCAGATCGTGGTTGCCTGTGAAATGCTTCATCGGCTCCATGAGCTTTAACCTGGCATCTGCGGCTTTAAGGATATCAGCATTTTTGCTGTATTCATAAATGTACCAAAGTGTGCCGGGAAAGAATCCGCTGCACCACCAGGTAATGTCACTGGTCTTGAGTTTGCCGGTCTTTTCATCGAAATGCTGGGGCATGCGGTCCGCGGGTACGCTGCGGTCGAGAAGCTTATACTGGGTCACGGCGAGTTCCATATTGCTGCGGATCTGGGTCTTGAGTGCAGCGCCTGAGATTGTCTGTCCATTCACGGATAACATGCATCCCAGGACTAGCATCAAGGGAATCGATAACTTCATCATCATTGGTAAAATTGAGGGATTTGCGTTGGTTTGATCAAATGGGTTTTATGCTAATGCTGTAGCTTCCTTTCTTGCGCATTGATTTATCGAGGAGCGTGATTCGGTACAGATTCTTTCCCCATACCCTGCTCAGGCGGATATCATCGACTGCAACTTTCTCCACTGCGTATTCAAAAACGGAGGGGTCATAGGACATCTGCACGGAGGCATCTCCGTTGGTCATCAGTATCTTACCGGACACGGTATGTGTGGGTTCGACTGCTGACAGGAAGTTGAGTCGGTTCGGTGCTCTGGTCTCGCCAAGAACGAAACGTTCATCGATCTGCAGGGCTCCGTTCTTATCCATGCGGTATTTCAGCTGCCAGCTGTTTACAGCTGCTTCAGTCGGATAGGCACCTGAAATGTCCAGGCTGAAGGTCTTGGAGGTCGAATCGAAAGCCGCCTGCTTTGAGCGATAATCCCTACCTTCTTTCTGCGCTACACCATTGACCATGGGAAGGTTATGGTATTCACTCTGCATGGTCCAGATCGTGTACCGCTGGCTGCTGAAAGTGAATTTGGTATAGGTACCCACTCCTGCATCCACCAGTATGGGTTTTGACTTCAGAAAATACACGAAAGTGCCGACATCGTTGTGGTTATGGCTTTCGGCGTTATAGCCACCCTTTGCACCGAAAAAGGCTTCGCCTGCGCGCATGTAACAAAATTCCGTTTGAGGATACCACGAAAAAGCGGCATCCGAAGTGCCCGGGATGACGCCCTTGATTTCGGCACTGGACCAAAAATTTTCCATTGTCCGAAACAAGTCACGTCCTTCTATGCCCGTCTCCGGGTTTCTTTTTTCAAGATATGCTGCAAAGGATTTCATGTCATTGCTCCCGACGGCCTTGCCATACCGATAGATCACACCTGAATTACCACCTCCCTTGGCAGATGCATCTGCAAAATTCACCACCCATCCTTCGCCGATGTATGACCTTGCAATGTATTCTCCCATATTCCGAATCTTCTGATCTGAGAAGATGTCTATGCTGCCAGCGGTTGCGTAATGCAACAATTGCAGGTAGTCATACATCTTGCCGGCTGCATGGCCCCAGTAGGAAGGTCCTTCTTCACATGCCCCGTCAGCCTTGGTGTAGTTGATGAATTTATCCGTGGAAACCATCGACTTGCGCACCCCTTCGGCTCTCCTTGCGGCATCCGGCTCCATCAGCAGGAAGCAGGCCAGTGCATTGAAATTGCACCATGGATTCCAGTTGTTGACCATTTGATCGGTCTTCCCTTCCAATGCCATCCACCAGAAATCGCTTCTTTGCAGATACGGGTCGAGTATCCTGACTTTAACCTCTTTCCGTATTCTGGCCGAGATCACAGGATTTATCTTATCGAATTCTTTCGAAAGGAAATGGTGGATCCATGACATCATTGATCCGAGGTCACCTGAAGTGAGGTCAATGATCACTTCATCCAGATCAGGAAGTGATCGTTTGGATTTCTGCGTGGGGAGGTGGGCGGAAAGCACCCAAGTGCTCATTTCACAAGTCTGCCACACACCGTTGACGATCTGATCCATGAAACGTCCTTTCCCTTCAGCCATCTCGGCCATGAACAGGCTCGCCAGGGCAGTGTTGTTGTTTCCGAATGGATTCTGCATGATCTCCCTTGAACCTGTACGTTCGAAAGCCAGGTAATCAGTAGCCTTAACCACTTCCCAATTGTAATTGAGGAACTTTTCCCCTGCCTTGATAACATCAGCTCTCCGGTGCCCAGTCATTTTGTCCCAGGCAGCCCGATCCAGGTAGGCGGGATAACTGACCCAGCCGGTTGCCGGAAGGATCAGATCGGAGACGTTACGACCTGACAATTTAGCCTCCAGGGGTCCTTTTTGTGCATTTGCCTGGGGCATCATTGCAAGCAGACAAATGCAAAATGGTAAGATTTTTCGGATGATCATCATTTGGAAGTTGTTTGATATTTTTTGATGTGTCATTTGGGCCAGTAAAGGAATCCGCTGACTTTACGATTGTAGCGGGTCGCGGACGGTTGAATGGCGGTGATATATCCCTTCGTTTCAGGAAAGGCGAGCAGCAGTTCTTCTAACGCATACATGGATGAAGCTGGATCATAGGGCTTGTTGTAGTCGGCCCTTGTCTTATCGGGTGCGTAGTTGGTGTTCACAAATTCGATATGCACATTATTGGCAGGGTCAGTCAGAAAAGGCCTCCAGAAGTCCATCATGTCCTGAACGGAGACGTTGATGTTATTCTTTCGATTTTTTAAAGCAGACAAGGCTGCAGACCCTTCATACATCGCCTTGACCCTGAAGATCCGGGCATAGAAGGCCAAATTGTACGCATGGTAGGCAAAAGCATCGCGGTTGATCACATCCTCCGACTTCCCACCTGCCATCAGGTTCACATTGAGGAGTGTGGCATAGGCATTGTCCGTGTAGTCGAGCAGACCTTTGTCATTAAGGATATAACCGAAATAGTACAGCAGATTCAGGCGTATCGTCTCCCAATTGTTCACCCTGGGGGCAAATGAGCGGTATGCAAATGCCCTTGCGCTGATCCAGTTGTCGACTTTGGAACGATCTGCGGCAGTCATCCGGTTCCTGACGACGGAATAGGATTCATAGAAACCAAAGTAGCTCGTCTCGTTTGGGGAGTGGACGGGGCTTGCCACTTTATTGCCTGCATTGACCCATGCCAGCAGGGTGGCGACGACTTTGTCAAAGAAAGGCTTTGCTTCCGCGGGCGACTTTTCATACGTGTAAAGCCATCGCAGGGCAAGCATTTTACAGTCCTGGGCTTGTGCGGAGATGTTGCTGAAATTGTCTGAGCCGCCTTCTATGAATGGCGTTGGTGACTTGGAGAATGCCGATGATGCAGACTGCATGATGATGGATGTC
>CAJBPC010000056.1 GCA_903957405.1 uncultured bacterium
CGCTGGCCGTGGTGCCCGTGCTGCTGAAGGCGGGATCGGTGGCGATGCTGTTGGCATCCTGGCTAGTGACGATCACCGAAGTCGTCTTATCACCGTCAAAAAAACCCAGCACCCCACCGGTGCCGCTGACGTAGTATTGATTGTGATCGCAGGTGAGGGTCCCGCCGGACACTGCAAACAGCGCATAATGCTTGCTCGCGCCCGATGCCGTGGAACGGGTGTTCACCAGGATATTGTTCCGGACATTCCGGGTGTTCGTATTCAACGCACTATAGAGCGCATATGATGTGTTGGATGCTCCGGAAGACAAGTTACCGGAGAGATACACGGTGTTGAAGTAGAAGCTGTTGTCCTTGGTGGCTGCGCAGGTCTCGTATATGCCGTACAGGTTCGTGTTCGAGCTTCCACCCAGACTTATGATGTTATTGCTGCAGGTACTGGCACCGTCTTCGATCATGATGCCGCGTATTCTTGCCGTGCTACTGGAAGCACCTGTCACGGAAAGGCTATGGATGAAATTACCGCTGATCGAGCCGGGCGTTGAGGCGCTGGAGCCATAAAAATAGATACCTGTCACCGCGCCGGTGAAGTCGGAATAGCTGTTGGACAGGTTGTACACCGTATTGCCACTTACCGTTTGGGCGTTTGTCACAGTAGGTGCTATGACAATACCCGATACCGAAGCGTTATTGGTGACAGATTGGTTGCTGTTGGCATTGGAAAGATCGTGCACGGTATTTCCGGTGACCGTGCCGACAGTCTTCTGAAACACATTTATCCCCATGTTGAACCCTCCCGTCGTAGTGGTGGGGTTGCTGGTGGCATTCACCATGTTGGCTACTATATTACCCGAGATCGTGCAGATAACAGGCGATGTGTTCTGACCAACCCGGATGCCAAATACAAGTTGGCTTGCTGACGTTGAGGCAGAGCTGGCATGGATGCTGCCCGGGATCGTTCGACTACCGATGGTATTGCCAATGAAAGTGTAACTCGTCGCCGTCCCCTGACTATTTATACCATAAAAATTGGCGCTATTGGTAGATGCATTGGACGTCGTGATACCGGCAATGCTATTGTTCCTGCAATCGATAATGCCAGATCCCGGCGTGGCTATCCCAACAAAAGACGAAGCTGCCGAACCCGCGGTGTAATATATGGATCCCGTAACTGAGGCTGATCCGATGGTATTGCCCGAGACGGTACCTATGTTTGCTACAGTAGCGCCAAAAATGTAAATACCCAAAAAATTAGACTGCCCGCCATTGGTCCAGTTGATGTTTTGTATGGTGTTACCCTGAATACTGGTGGCCGTACCGGTGGCCGTTTGCACCGAGATGGCGAAGAAGCCATTGTTTTCAGAGGCGGCGTTCGTCTTTGTCCATGCCGTTCCGGCGCAGCGGGCCGCTGATCCGCCAATGTAATTCCCGGATATCGTGAAGCCGTTTTCTGTCCCGCTGACTGCATCAATGGATATCACATAATAAGCCGACGAATGGCCACTGGCCACCAATGACGTCGTCTCGAAAAAACTGTTCCCCGATATGGTGTAACCGCTGTTGTAGCTGGAAATATTGATGCCCTTGGAGGCAATGGTAGTGCTCAGGACATCGAAGATGTTGTTGTTGCTGATGGTGTTGTTGTCGTTATTATACCCCGAGCTACCCAACGCATACACGGCATTCAACGGACGATTGGTTCCGGCGCAGGTGATGTCGTTGTTGTCGATGGTATTATTATCGTTGCCAACGCTGTTGCTGGTGTTGAAATAGACGATCCCCCCATTGGTAGCGGTCGTCGATCCCTTCAGCGTGCAATACTTTACCGTGTTGCTGGTCGCATCACTTAAGAACAGGATGGTGGAAGTGCCGCTAAAGTTTGATGTGCTTAAGTTGGAGATCGTCAGGCTCTTGTCGCTACCCGTGGCGTTCACCCGGCCATCAATGGTCACGTTGTCGGCTCCCTGGAGATTGATCAGGGTATTACTTGGGACGCTGACTGATCCTCCGATGTTTCCAGAAATGGTCAACCCGGGACTGGTGGGATAGATGCTGATGCCGGTGTAACTGGCGGATCCGATGCCACTGGCACTGAGTGCCGCCGTTGCGGTTTCGCTCGTACTGGCGTTGATGTTGATGACGATGGCTCCCTGGTGGGTACCCTCGTTGATGGCGTCGAAGGCCCCTTTCAGGGTGGTGAACGAGCCGGAGGCCGAGCCCAATGAGGCCGTGAGGGTTACGTTCTGCGAATACCCCGCCAGGGAACAACAAAGCAAAAAGGCTAAGAATAGTGCATTGCGAACGTGGACTTTTCTCCGTATCATGGATGATTCCGTTTGTACACGTGATGCGCTCGCACACGATCTGATGGAGGTGATAACGGGGATCAAGATCCAATAAGATCGTGGCTCCCGGCATCATTCTTCAGATGGGACTCGAGATCATTTCGTGCCGTCTTGTGATGAAAAAATATTTATCGACGGCGCCAAAACTATGGTCAAAACATACGCGAACGGATACGCGAATCAACGATTCCGATGATTTTAAAGGAGGTTCCTACAAAATGAAAGATGTTTTGAGACGAGGGAGCTTTCTCAACGCCTGTTTGAAGGCGATGCCCCTACCCTTCGGCAGGCACGGATGTTACTTCGCGCCCTTGCGGTAAAGCTTTTGCCCCGCATAGCCCCCCCCGCTGCCAGCAGCAGCGTGATGCCGCCGTCTATCGGCACCGCGGGGTCGTCTTGCGAGACGGCATACCGGGATTCCGGGAGCATGATGACGGATAATGTCTTTTCATATTTTTTTGCGCCTCCCGGGGTAGATGCATGGCAGGCCTCACCGACAAAGGGCTACGCACATCTCCGCAACATACTCTCGTGAAGGCGCCCTCCCCTACGCTACCACCGCCTAAGGGATGTATAAAAAAAGTCAATAGTCATGATCGACCACTTGCAGGGTTTTTGAACCGACAGATGACAAAACGGTTTCGGGATTCCGGTGAGTCGAAAAAAATATATCGCTAGATTGCAAGCGAAAATTCAATGAATGAAATTCATCCTCGCATTCCATGCATGCCTGCTAACGCTGCTTCTACCTGGACGCTGCTTTTGCCAACCATCGGTTTTTCAGAAAAAAACCATTGAAGTATTGAGCGCATCCGTGTTAAAGAAAGCCAAGTGGGCAATGGACCAGCAGCCGATGACCATTACGTCTTTCGTTTCTCCACGAAGTGCAGGTGGGAAACACGATTTTTTCTCTGAAGGAGATTATTGGTGGCCGGATCCGAAAAATCCGAAAGGGCCATACCTCCAGCGGGACGGGATGAGCAATCCTGATAATTTTGTGGAACACCGCAAAGCCATGATCAGATTCAGTCAGATCATGGGGGCGCTTGCCTCGGCATACGCGGTGACGGGGAATGAAAAATATGCAAAACATGCTTTCCGCCACTCCCGGGCATGGTTCATCGATACCGCCACCCGGATGCGCCCGCATCTGCTTTATGCCCAGGCCATCCAGGGCAGATTTACAGGCAGGGGCATCGGCATCATAGACATGATCCAATTCATCGAGGTCTCGCAATCCTTGGTGAAACTCGAGCGATCGAAAGTCGGGAGAAGGGCTGATTTTGTCGGGTACCGGAAATGGTTTGAAGACTATTTGACCTGGGTGACGACGCATCCCTACGGTGTGGATGAAAAGAATGCGGCGAACAATCATGGCACTTGCTGGACGATGCAGGTGGCTGCTTTTGCAAAGTTCACAAACAACCCTGCGCTCCTTGACACATGCAGGAATCGGTACAAAAACAGGCATCTGCCAGAGCAAATGGCGATGGATGGGAGCTTTCCAAAAGAATTGGCGCGCACCAAGCCCTATGGCTATTCTCTCTTCAACCTGGATGCGATGTCCATGCTTTGTCAGATCCTATCCAACGAGGAAGAGAACCTCTGGAATCACACATCCCCCGATCAACGCTCGATGCAAAAAGGCATCTCCTTTTTATTCCCTTATGTATCCGATAAAAGCCAGTGGCCATTCAAGAAAGATGTCATGTACTGGGACGAATGGCCTGTCGCCCATCCGTTTCTGTTATTTGGAGCCTGCGCCTTTCAGAATGACGAGTACTTTTCGCTTTGGCAAAAACTGAATCATGACCCGACCGTGGAAGAGGTGGTCCGAAATTTCCCGGTACGTCACCCGATCATTTGGTTTTGATTCGATTGCCCTGTGGCACAGATGATGCGAATTTTAAAATCAATTGAAAAAATTATGTTCAATTGATTACCTTATCAAAGTAATACAAACAACACAAACCATGCGCAAGTCGCTTTTCTTCGTTTCAAGCATTCTTTCCTTACTGAGTTACGATGTTTTTGGCCAGCAGGACAAAAAGCCGAACATCCTTTTCATCGCAGTTGACGACCTCAAACCCATCATGGGATGTTATGGGAACAAACTCATCAAAACACCCAATATCGACAGGCTGGCGAAAATGGGCACTATGTTTTCCAACAACTACTGTCAGCAGTCCGTATGCGGACCGACCCGAGCAAGCCTGATGACGGGCATGAGGCCCGATCACACAAAAGTATGGGACCTAAAAACACAGATGCGCGATGTCAATCCCGATATCGTGACATTACCGCAATATTTACTGACGCAGGGGTACAATGCCGTCGGAACCGGCAAGATCTTTCACCCCAGCAGCGCCATTAAAAAGATCGACCCGGTATCCTGGAACTTGCCTTACTTGGAAGCTCAACCGGGTGACTATGCCAACGGGCTGGGGAAACCTGCCAACAACCAATACCAAAAGCCTGAAAACAGGGCGTTTTTCCTCGTCAAAAGAGAGAGGGTCAAACAGGAAGATGATGACATGCCTACTTCGATCAAAGGACCTTCCATAGAAAACTACGACGTGCCGGACGATGCCTATGAAGACGGCGTCATCACCCTGAAAGCCAAGGCTCAGATGGTTAAGATGCATAAAGATCAAAAGCCGTTTTTTCTCGCGGTGGGCTACCACAAACCCCACTTGCCGTTCGTCGCGCCAAAAAAATACTGGGACATGTATGACCGCGCAGCCATGCCGCTGGCCAGCTTCCAGGAACACGCCGAGAATGCGCCGGAGATCGCATACCACAGATCCGGAGAGCTCAGAAACTACACGGATATCCCCGCTTTCGCCATGTTCAACGAACCCGGCAATCACCTGAGGCTTAAAGCAGAAAAACAACTCGAGCTGATTCACGGCTATTACGCAGCGGTATCCTACATGGATGCGCAGGTCGGAATACTGCTGAACACCTTGGACTCCCTGGGCACATTGAACAATACCATCATCGTGTTGTGGGGCGACCACGGATGGCATTTGGGAGATCATGACCTTTGGGAAAAACATACCAACCTGGAACAGGCCACCCGTGCACCCCTCATCATTGCCGCACCCGGCATGAAAGCCGGACCAACTGGGGCCTTGTCAGAGCATGTTGATATTTTTCCAACCCTCTGCGATCTGGCATCCGTTCCGGTACCGAGGCATCTGCAGGGCAAAAGCCTGAAGCCGGTCATGCAGAATAAGAAGGCTGCTGTCAAAGAGTTTGCCATGAGCCAATACCCAAGAAAACTCAGTAAGGTTGAAATGACAAAGAAGCAATACGCCAGTAATGCCATGATGGGTTACAGCATGAGGACGGACAAGTATCGCTTTACCATGTGGCTGAATGATTTCACCTCAAATGACGCATTCAACGAAGGCAAGGTCTATGCCACCGAGTTATACGACTACGCAGCGGACCCCCTTGAAAAGAAGAACGTTGTCGATGAAAAGGCGTACGCAAAAGATGCTGCAGCGCTGCGGAAGAAAATGATTGAATTCCTCAAGACGCAAGAGAAAAAATAAATCAGAACGACTGCCGTCAGCGCTTCTCATAGGGATCGGATTTCCACATTTCATATTTTGACTCGACAATACACATCAAACCCGCAGATGAAACTCATTCATATTTTTCTCTCCTTGCTTCTCTTGACAAACGCATCCATTGCGCAAGTCAAAAAACCCAATATCGTTTTTATTCTCGCAGATGATCTGGGCATTGATGGCGTCGGTGCCTATGGCGCGGATTTTTTCAAAACGCCCGTCATTGACAAACTTGCAAAAGAAGGGATCCGGTACACGAATGCCTACACGGTGCCGCTCTGTGGCCCCTCCAGGGCGCTGCTCATGACCGGAAGATATGGCTTCAGGACCGGTGCGGTCAATCAAGACATGGTCAGCGACATCAAGCCGTCGGCGGAAACCATGATGCCGGCCATCTTGAAAAAGGCGGGGTACACCACCTCCATGATCGGCAAGTGGGGGCAGCTGCCATCAGATCCTGCAGCATTCGGCTTTGATGATTATTTGCGGTATTTCGGCAGCGGTGTTTATGTAAGCCGAACGGACAAAAAGGACAAGTATGTGATCAATGGAAAAGAGGCCTTACTGAAAAAGCAGGAATACATGCCCGATCTGATGCATGACCATCTGGTTGACTTCATGGCCAAGCACAAGACGGATCCTTTTTATTTGTTCTATTCCTTGACCCATGTGCATGGAGAAATCATCGCCACGCCTGACTCAAAACCCGGCACCACCGATTACAAGGAATTGTATGCCGACAACATCGCCTACATGGACAAACTCGTAGGGAAACTCATCCATGCGCTCGACAGCCTGAAGCTGAGAGACAATACCCTCATAGTGTTCATGGGAGATAATGGCACGGCAGGACAAGCCGCCGGGATAGGCCGGGTGAACGGTAAAAAAATCATCGGCAAAAAAGGCTCCATGCAGGAAGGCGGCAGTTTGGTACCGATGATTGTCAACTGGCCGGGTGTCATAAAAAAGCCAGGCGTTTCAAACAGTTTGATCGATGCGGCGGATTTTGTTCCCACGTTCGCAGAGATCGCCGGTGCAGCACTTCCAACAAACAATGTATTGGACGGAAAAAGTTTTGCCTACCAACTCAGGGGAGGAAAGGGCACTGCCCGCGAATGGATCTTCACCGGACTCGGGAATGACTGGTATGTGCGTTCCGCCAATTGGAAATTGATGCGCTCGGGAGATCTATACGACATGCGAAAAGCGCCATTTGAAGAGCCGCTCGCCGTAATGGACGAAAAGACTACCATCGAGAAACAAAAGCTTCAGGCGGTTTTGGATAAATTGAACCCCGGGGCGGGCATATTGGACAATGGAGATGGCAGTGGCCGCCATGCAGAAAAAACGAAAGCAAAGAAACAAAACTGACATGGCCTGGGCCTTTTGATGACCTCATTTCCCTTAGCCAACCTGCATCCGGCCAGATCTTATCGTTGGGCCTGGTTAAAAGCCTGCATCATATGCTGTGTAAGATAAATTGTTGCGAAGTCACACCGATTGTAGGTGATTCAAAAGTGACCAATCTGTTTCGCCTTGTACTGAAGGATGCTTTCTTGGATGCATGGTTTTTTAACACTTTTGCCCAATTTCATGCATTTGATATACAAAATTCAACAACTTTCCCCTGATTTGGC
>CAJBPC010000057.1 GCA_903957405.1 uncultured bacterium
ATTCTTCTTTGATAACTTCTCAAGCCGGAATTGCTCATCGAATAATCCTCTAACTTTCGACATCTAATTGATTTTGATAAAGTTACAAATCTCTTGCCTTATATTTGATTATTGAGATAGGTTTTTAGAGATGCCCTAAAGATATTTTACCAGGATGTAAGGCCCGTGACTAGAATTCAATTACCTGTTTCCCTCCCTTCCGCAATGTCAACAATTGAGATTTATTTTCATGCCTCAACAGAAAACGCCCGTCAATTCCTGATTTCAGCGTGACTTTCACTTTCCCGCCCGACATCCATTCGATGTCAACCTCCGCTGCGCCCCTGGCTTTCAACCCTCTTACATAGCCGGTTGCCCAGGCGGCAGGAAGGGCTGGCAGGACATCTATGATGCGCACATCTCCCTCTGACAGATGGCTTTGCAGGAGCATTTCCGCGATCCCCGCAGTTCCTCCAAAATTTCCGTCGATCTGAAACGGTGGATGACCGCAGAACAGGTTCGGATACGAGCCACCGCCGTTGGACATGTTCACTCCGTTGGACATGACCGGTCGCAATAATCTGTTCAACAGGGCCAATGCCCGGTCGCCATCGCGCAGCCTCGCCCAGAAATTGATCTTCCAGGCCAGCGACCAGCCTGTTCCATCATCAGATCTTTTATCCAGACTTTTCCGCGCGGCTCCGGCCCAGTCTGCCTGCCGCAGCGGGTCGATGCCCGCGCCCGGATATAGCATGTACAGATGTGAAACGTGACGGTGGGTGGGCTCTGCTTCAGGGAAGGGCTCACGCCATTCCTGGATCCGGCCGTCGGGCCCGATGACCGTAGTGGCCAGGTCCGGGAGTACACTTGCAGTCTTCAGGGTCGTGGCATCTTTCATTCCGAGGATGGATGCGGCTGACAACAGATTGCCGAACAGTTCCCCGATCACCTGCTGATCGTGCGCCGGCCCCATGCTGATCTGAGCCTGAGATCCGTCGGGCGCCAGGAATGTGTTTTCCGGTGAAGCCGCCGGCCCCGACACCCACTTGCCCGTACGAGGGTCCTTCACCAGCCAGTCGAGGTAGAATGCCGCAGCCTCCCGCATCACCGGATACACCCGGCGCAGATAGGCGGTGTCGCGCGTGAACGCAAAATGCTCCCACAGATGTTGACAAAGCCAGGCGCCCGCCCCCAGATGCATGCCCCAGGAAGGATGCTCGCCTGGTGCCGTGTAACCCCAAACGTTGGTGATAGGATGCACGCACCATCCATTGGCGCGATAGTGTGTCTGTGCGGTCTTGCGTCCGGGTTCCACCAGTGAAGATATCAGCTCGGTCAGCGGCGACTGACAATCGCTCAGATTTGTGAGATCCACTGGCCAGTAGTTCATCTGGATGTTGACATCTGTATGATAATCGCCGTTCCACGGCGTCTGGATCTGATTTGCCCAGATGCCCTGCAAATTCGCCGGCAGTGCGCCAGCTCTAGAGGATCCGACCAACAGATATCTACCGAATTGATAGTATAACTCATGCAACCGCAAGTCGCCCCCGGCAGTTTGCCGGCTCAGCCTGACATCCGTTGGGATGGTGTCCCGCTCACCGTTTCCAAGTTGCAAAGTAGATCTTCCCATCAGGCGCTCATGATCCGATACATGCCTGTTTTTTAACTGTGCATACGACCGGGATGCAGCCGCGTTCATCATACCCGCCGTAACAGGCAGCGGATCCGCGCCCCGATAGGTTGGATATACCAGCCGGTGGTCCGTCGCCGCCGTCATCAACAGGATCGCCTCATCGGCACCCTCCACCCGGATCGAACTATCGGTCATGGTTACCCGACCGCCGGTCGCCCGCACCCTAAGCCTCGCCGCATATCTCATCCCTTCGCCCCCATTTCCGTCGTCCAGCACGCCCGTCATCAGCAGGTCGTTCCCCTGACGGCTGTTGCGGAATCGCTCCGGCCGGTCGAGCCGGACCCTGAATTTTAGCGCCCCTTTCCGGTCTGCCCGAATCCTCACCACCATCGCCCGGTCAGGGTAACTGATGAAGACATCCCGTTCGAAGTTTATACCTTCCTGCAAATACTTGACGGTGGCAATGCCCCGCATGAGGTCCAGCGAACGCTCATAATTTTTCCAGCGTGAAGTTCTTTCCATGTCGATCCACAGGTTCCCCAGAGTCTGGTAACAACCAAAGGGAGCATTAGCCCCATTGCCATGTCCCGAACCGGCCCCCTTGCATACCTGCGTCTTCAGGGTGAGGGCAGAAGCCTCCTTATATTTACCATCGAAGAGGAGTGACCTGATCTCCGCCAGCGCACCATAGGCGAGGGGATTGTCGTTATCAGCCGGACTGCCCGACCAGAGCGACTTCTCATTCAGCTGGATCCGTTCACGGGTTACATCTCCATACACCATCGCGCCGAGCGATCCGTTGCCCAGTGGCAAGGCCTTCAGCCATTCCGGATCATTGCCCCATCCCTTCCTTCGATCGGGGATCGAAGCGTCTGCCGGCTGACGATACCAGATGCGGAGGTCCGTCTGGGCCATCATCACGCCCGTAGGAAATAATATCAAGGTCCACAGCCGGATAAGCTTCATGATCGATTGCATGCGGGTTGTATTTAGTGGTCGGTACTCTGGCTACAAAGTAGTGTAAAAATTGAATTTTTGACGTCGCCGACATACCATTCGGGATGATATGCAGTAAAATTTCTTATATTCATATATTGAATACATCAAATAAAATGTAGTTATGCGTGCCTTGGCTCAAACATCATACGGCGGCCCGGAAGTGATCCGGGAAATGGATCTGCCTATCCCCGAGGTTACTGGTCATGATCTCAGGGTGCATGTACACGCCGTAGGCATTAATCCTGTGGATGTGAAAGTACGGACAAACTGGGGTGGATTTGGCGACCTCCAACCGGGCGATCCCGTGATCACAGGCTGGGACGTTGCCGGCGTGGTAGATGCTGTAGGTCCCCTGGCCGACGGGCGTTTCAGCCCGGGCGATCCTGTATTTTTTGCCGGTAGTGTGGCCAGGGCCGGCAGTCATCGGGAATACACACTGGTCGACAGCCGCATGGTTGGTCGCAAGCCTTCGAATCTGACTTTCGCAGAGGCGGCGGCCTTGCCACTCACCAGCCTGACTGTCTGGGAGGGCATGTTCGAAAATGCAGGCATACCTATTGATTCCCCCCTCGAACAAAGGCAGGTACTTGTCGTTGGCGGAGCCGGCGGGGTAGGCAGCATCGCCATCCAGATCCTGAAGAAAGTAGCGGGCATGCATGTCATTGCTACCGCCTCCAGGGACGCTTCCCGCCTCCATTGCCTCAGTTTCGGCGCCGATCATGTCATAAGTCATGCCGAACCCTTCGCCCCCCAGCTGGCCGCCATTGGAGTGACCGCCTTGGATGCCGTGCTGCATTGTTCGGAGCCGGATGATAACATCGAAGACATAATGCCCCTGATGGCACCCTTAGGGAAGATGGTTTGCATACTGCCGGTCAACAAACCTCTGGCGACAGGATCCCTTTTCGCCCGGAGTGTAAGCATCGTCTATGAACTGATGTTCACCAAAGGACTTTTCATGAAAGACCTGTCCCGCCAGGGGGAGATCCTGGATAAGATCGCATCTTTGGTGGAGGCAGGAACGTTGAAGACAACCCTCCATGAACAATTTCCATGGACGGTGGAAGGACTACGTACCGCTCACGCCAGGATCGACGGACGTCAGGGATTGGGGAAGGCCGTACTGTCAATCATCCCGGACTGATTGGTTCACTTTAATGACAGCAATCGCACAAAGTATGGCTGTAGAAATGGCTTCAATTCTGCCAGTGGAACAGGTATCTCGATTTGCCCCATGGCATATGGACCGATCTCGTAGGGCGTATAACTGAAGATGAGAGCCTTCGATGTGAGAAAGATATTACGGGTCACTTCCGTGATCCGGTTTTCAAAGAGACCATGCTCCTGAAGGGGCGCTTCGACCGGCACGGCGTACTTTTTCCTGAAATGTTTCTCCAGTAGGGTCGGTAGTGCTTTGAGGCCCGACGTCGAAATGATATCACGCAGACCGAGGGTCTTTCGAAGTGCCAGATCCCAGATCTCATAGATCGAGGCTCCATTGCCATGTGCGCCTCCTGTGAACTGCCACTGCATCGAGGAAACGCACATCACTGAACCTGACACATATTCGATCTGAACAACCTGCATCATGCTCCAGGAAAAGCCGGGGCCACGATCCTCTAGCTCCGCGGCCGTTACATCCTTGAGGGATTCCCCGTGGGCTTTGAAAAAATCATTCCGCTGTTGGGTCATCAATGCCATGGGGTTCCAAGCCCTTGATGTGTCTCTCAACAACATTCGGGAGATCCGCTGTTTCATGAACCACTCGAGCGGTCCTTTTCCGACAGGCCATGGCATCTCGCCCTCGTATTCGACACGTACAGAAGTCCGGCCACGCAAGGGTTTCAATGAGTCCTTCAACGCATAGACATCGAATGAAGGATCTATCCGTCGGGCGTTCAGCATGACAGGTAATGAGTTCTTTCCCCGCCCTGCATCCCATACCCCCCGCAGATTTCCGTTCGCATCATAGGTCAAACGTAATACTTCCGGATCCTCCGAAAATGTCTCCAGATTCAGGATGGTGTCTGTCAACTGCCCGGATATGGAGATCGGGATGCCGACCCGGTCATACCAGTAGTTGCCGCGATATGTCCGTCCACTCGATTGAATATGCATGGTGACCGGGTAGTTACCAATTGCCCCGTTGAATACCATCGAGCGTCCAGAGACAGAACCCGGTTGTGCTTCCGTGATTACGGATGAAACCATCTGATAACTGAAAAAGATCACCCATGCAAAAGGGGCGCGCCTGATATTTACATTCATATGAAAGCCTACCCGATGCAAAGGGTCGGGAGGTTCCATCAATATACTAAATAAAGGGCATCTCTAAAAACCTATCTCAATAATCAAATATAAGGCAAGAGATTTGTAACTTTATCAAAATCAATTAGATGTCGAAAGTTAGAGGATTATTCGATGAGCAATTCCGGCTTGAGAAGTTATCAAAGA